>CAJVYT010000551.1 GCA_913009765.1 uncultured candidate division Zixibacteria bacterium | reverse complement strand
AGACGGCATACGAGATATATCAGTGTGACTGGAGTTCAGACGTGTGCTCTTCCGATCTTACTATTGTAAGCTTTATCAGAGAACAAGGTCTTGAAATGATGACAATTGAAACTATTTCACAATCATCGGGTGAACCTACCGGTACAGAAATTGATTTAGGAGACCCTTTATTTAAAGAAGCATGCGAAGTGGTGATACGTCATAAACAAGGCTCGGTATCATTACTACAACGTAGACTGGGTATCGGTTACCAGAGAGCAGCACGTTTGATAGATAAACTGGAACAGGCGGGGATTGTAACTCCATTTGACGGGTCAAAAGCCCGTGATGTTTTAGTTGATAAAACATTCTTAGAAAATCTTTATGCCGGTGGTGCTGCTACGGTAGTTGAGCCTGAAGTTAATTCTGAATCGAACTGATTGACATAATCAGAGTATAATATCTATGAAAAAAATAATCGTTTTCTTTTTACTTTGCCTCCCTTTGCAAATTGCTTTTGCTGACTCTTTAGGAGAAATCAAAGAAAAACTAAAAAATGCCAATTGTATGCATTTTAGCTTTATCTCTGTGATTGAATCAGATATTTTTGAAACTGTCGATTCTACCTATGGTGATGCTCAAATGGCAAAGGATGGGCGTTACCATATCTCTATCGGTGATGAGGTTTACGTGTACGATTTAAAGCATTACTTTACATATGTTGCTTCTAATAATCAGCTTATTATTGAAAAAGGGGACGACAGTTCAAATGATGATATTCTCTTTATAACTAAACTTGACGAATTCTATAAATCTTATATACTACACCCTGATTTAAAGTTTCGATTGATAAAAAAAGAAAATGTAATTGGAGATTTTCCGGATAGTCTGATTGTCATAACAGACAATAAGAAGCAAGAGATTAAAGAAATATCATTTTTTGATGTAAATGAAGAATTAAACAGAATTATTTTTATCTCTCAAAAGTATCAGTCATTTTGTAATGATTCTCTTCTTGTGCCAAATTTTCCGGACTCTGTAGAAAGAGTTAAATTGTAATGAAATTTTATGTTCATAAATTGGGATGTCCTAAAAATGATGTTGATGCTGATTATATCTATGCCCGTTTAATTCATGAGGGGCATACTCCGGTCAGAGATCCGGAAAAAGCTGATTCTATTATTGTCAACACTTGTGGTTTTATTCTACCCGCCAAAGAAGAATCTATCAACGAACTGCTGCGGTTTGGACAACTAAAAAAAGACGGATATTTAAAAACTCTTTATGCTTCCGGTTGTCTTTCTCAAAGAAGCGGTGATGATATGCTGAAAGAGATGCCCGAACTTGATGGTGCTTTCGGTTTAGGTGCCTTAGATTCTCTTGCAAAAGCAGTAAATGGTTCTAAAAAAAATAAGATAACTGTTAAAATGGAAGCTCGCAAACTTGGATATCTAAGTTGGAATAATCGCTTTATCGCAGATGATTACCCTTATTCGTATCTTAAAATTTCTGACGGATGTGATAGAGGATGCACTTATTGTGCTATCCCCGGAATGCGCGGGAAATTCAGATCACGACCGCTTGATTCAATTATTCGAGAGGCTGAGTATCTGGCTCAAAATGGGAAAAAGGAACTTATTTTAGTCTCGCAGGAAGCTACCATGTACGGCTATAATTACAAAGGAGATGAAAAACCGGATATTATCACTCTTTTAAAAGAGCTTGATAAAGTCGAAGGAGTTGAATGGATTCGTCTGATGTATCTGTATCCGGCTGAACTTTCTGATGAAGTAATACAATATCTTGCTGCTGATAATAAAACAGTCAATTATTTTGACCTTCCCTTTCAACATGTTAATACTGAAATTCTCAAAGGCATGCAACGTAATATCGATTCTGAACATGTTAGAGAGTTAGTGAAAAAAATAAGGACAATCTCAAAAGATGCAGTACTTCGGACAACTTTTATTGTTGGGTTCCCCGGTGAAACCGAAGAGCAGTTTGAAGAATTAGCCGATTTTATAAAAGAATCAAAATTTGACCGCATGGGTGTATTTACGTATTCGCAAGAAGATGATACTCCGGCGGCTGAAATGCCGAACCAAATTGATGAAAATGTGAAACAGGAACGACTTGACCGTTTAATGCTTATTCAACAGGAAATTGCTTTTGAGAAAAATAACAGCTTGATAGAGTCTGAACAACGTGTTATTATTGATTCTATTGAAGAAGGCATGGCGGTTGGTCGAACGTATGGAGACTGTCCAGAAGTAGACTTGGAGATTTTTATTACTGATGCTGAAGATATACATGTTGGTGATATGGTTGATATAAAAGTCTCATCAGTTAATGGCTATGATATTTTTGGTGATGTAATAAAAGGTTACGCAGATGATTCAATTTGAGAAATTAGGAATATTTCTTTCAAAACCGGTCGCATTTTTACTTGTGCTTATTTATCTCGTACAATAGATCGGAAGAGCGTCGTGTAGGGAAAGAGTGTAGATCTCGGTGGTCGCCGTATCATTAAAAAAAAAAACAAACAATATATGTCTGTGAACAAATCAAGGATGACTAGAGAAATAACACAAACTAACATATCGAGACAT
>CAJVYT010000550.1 GCA_913009765.1 uncultured candidate division Zixibacteria bacterium | reverse complement strand
TATTTTGGCATATGCGTTAAGCAGTAGGGGGTTGAATGTTGAAAGGCAGGCGCCGGTACCAATTGTTTTTGATGACCTTTTTCGGGTTGCCAATAGACTGTAGGTTTTCTTTGCGGCTTTGCGGCTTCGCCGGTGTCCCTGCTGCGTGAGACCTTTTCTGTTCCGGTTTATCCGGGTTAGGGGTAATATAAGGTAGTCTGAAAGCAGCGAAGAACATGGGGAGAGATAAATGGCTGGTGGTTGTTTACAGGGAACTTTCAAAAGAAGACGGCTTTGTCATCACAGCATATTTTCCGGACAAGAAACCAAAGGGGGTTCCAATATGGCGATGCGGACAGTAAATAAGGACATGATCGATTCTTGCTTAGGACTATCATCAGAATTGGCAAGGCTTGCGGTCAGGCATATTTGGGTTGACTATGACAAAGAAGCGGATGTTCTGTATTTGAGTTTTCGAAAGCCACAGAGAGCCAAGAAGACCGTTGAGATGGAGGACGACGTGTTGATTAGAACAGATGATGACGAAATTGTGGGAATAACGATCTTGAATGCAAGTAGTAGGTAGGGATTAAGAATAAGAAGGTGAGAAGATTAGAAGTTTAGAAGATGAGGAGATAATGAGGATAAGAAGTGGAGAGGATGGGAAGAGCAGAAAATGAAAAGATTAGAAGGTAAGAGGATGAGGACGTATGGAAAGGAAACGGGATATACGGCATTTTAGAGACCTGGAGGTGTATAGGCGCGCTTTTGACGCTGCGATGCGTATTTATCATATTACAAAAAACTTCCCTGCAGAAGAACGATTTTCTCTTGTGGATCAAATTAGGAGGGGCTCAAGGTCCGTTTGCTCCAACTTGGCTGAAGGATGGCGGAAGCGGAAGTATGTGGCAGTGTTCAAGAACAAGGTGACAGATTCTATGCAGGAAGCATCGGAGACGCAATGCTGGTTGGAGTTTTCTTTGGCATGTAAATACATTGAGGAATCCGTTTTTAACGAGTTGGACAATGAATATGAACAGATCATCTCAATGCTCAACTCCATGGAAATGAATGCTGCTAAATTTTGTTTCTGATCATTTGCTTTTCTAATCTTCTCAAGTGCTTACCTTCTGATCTTCTAACTTTTAATGGCAATGAGAAGAAAGAATGTGGTGTCAAATCTTGAATAGTGAATAGGCGTTGTATGTGGGCAAACATATCGTGAATAGGGGATGTCCGCAAATAAGTAAATAACGTAGTCAACTTTTAAACTTATTAGACAGGATTTATCCCAGTACCATCTTCCGGAGCCACCCCAGTACGATTTTCCGAACCTCGGGGTAAACAGAGAAGAAAGGGAAGGTCAGGCGGCTGAATTTGATGCCGGTAAGAGAACATTTTCGGAAGGGCACGGAGCGATAGGGATATTGAAATGAATGATGTCAGCAAGGCCATGGCGTTACTCCAATTAGAGGAAAAGTGGCTGGAACCTTTTGATGTAATAGACCCTTTTTCAAGCTTGCGGTTGGCGGGATACCTGTCGCTGAAGCCTGATTACCGCTATGGTGCGCTCGCGTTGCTCAAAGTGGGAGGCCGGGAAGCACCACAGCGAATTTTGGCCACACCAAAATTGCATTATCCTTTTGATCGGGCCGGCGCATTTCACTTTCCATCCGTAAGAAAGATAGATATCTACGAAAAGATTGATGGAACAAACATCTTTACATACCAATATAAGGACGTCCAAAGCAATTGGCATGTGACGTATAAACTACGGCTTCATCCTGTCCTTCGAAATGGAAAGTGGGGCAACTTTCTCGACATGTGGAAAGAGATGCTGGAACGTTATCCACAAATTCCGGAGCTTCCGGCGATAAACAGATGCTCATTGAGTTTCGAACTTTTTGGGGCCCGAAACGCTCATTTGATGCTTTATGACACGCCACTTGATTGTGCCTTGCTGTTTGGGGTAGATGCAAATGGACGATACAGGTCCATAGATGAAATTGAACGTTTGGGGGTCCCTGTTCCAACACATCTGGGCCGCTTGAAAGCGGAGGATGACCCTGTTGCCGCCTATGGACGAATACGAGAGAAACTTCAAGCGACAATTCAATCCCGGGACGATGAAAAATTGAGCGGCCACGAAGGCGCTGTGTGGTATGTCACGACAAGAAATATGGAGCGGGTCCTATTCAAATGTAAGCCGGAATCGGTGGAGGCGATCCATTGGAAGGGAGGGATCAACAAGGCTGCAGTTATGGCGACTTGCTGGAATCTCTTGGAAACAGAGGACTTTCTGGATTATGGAAAGCTGGAACGGCTGCTCCTGGAGGAGTATTCTCAGACGGAAATTGATGCATTCAGGGGGCACATTGATGCATGTATTGCCGATGTAAGCGAGGAGCTCAGGTTTCGGGACCGTGTCTTGGAAGCCTATGATAAAATAAGGATAAAATTGGCCGAAGATAAGGCATCTGTTATGCGAAAGCTCTCAACCGAATTTCCAAGGACGCTGATGAAAAAAGTCTTTACCCTGATTTCGAGGTATGGGGATATCTGAGGTCGGGGAAGGATAGATCGGAAGAGCACACGTCTGAACTCCAGTCACACTGAT
>CAJVYT010000549.1 GCA_913009765.1 uncultured candidate division Zixibacteria bacterium | reverse complement strand
TGAGCAAACTGATTGTCAAAAAAGAGTTATCAACAAACATGCTGAAGAAAATAAACATCAAAGGATTGACCATATATAGATGGTTTTATTTGCTAAAAATTGATACCTGCAATAAAGCCCAAAAAGTACTCATAGAACACATTCTGAAAAACTCCTGACTTCGCCCAGACACTACACGGATTCAGCCTAAAATCCCGCTATTTTACAGCTATGTTTTTTTCAACTACTTACGTAGATGACATAATTTTCAAATTAATGGGATTATATTCCTCTTTTTAAAGGGTTTATCGAAAAGAAGGAATATATTTTAAGACCCGTTCATGGACACTAGTCCCGTCATATTGACATCCGAATTACTCCTGATATAATAGACATTGTTATTGTTAATTGAGTGTTTCTCGGTAACTCAGTTAGTAGAGCAGGCGGCTGTCAACTGCCTTGTCGGGGGATTTGGGTCCCTCACGGAGAGCCAAATAAAACACTCGGTAAATTTTTGCAGATTACGATAGCATTAAGATGAAAAAGCTTAACAGGGGGTCTTTATCATGAACATTAAAAAGATTTTAGTGGGTATTATAGCAAGTATGGCTGTTGTAGTTTATGCTACTACATTTGCGTATGCAAAAAAGTCGGTAACACCATCATCGCTCAAGGGTGCAACTATTGTTAATGCAAAATGGGTTAAGGCAAATAAGAACAAGATTCAGGCTTATGATGCCAGAATGAAAGCCGAATACGTAGATGCACATATTCCCGGAGCGATTAGCGTATGGTATCATGAGAAAAGTAAAAAATCTGTTAATTTCGATGGCTCTAAAGATAGATTTGACCTATCAAAATTTCCTTCAAACAAAAATACGCCGGAAATTGTTTATTGCAACGGCCCGAGATGCTGGAAATCGTATAAAGCCGCCGTTACTCTGATTAGAGCCGGATACAAATATGTTTACTGGTTCAGAGGCGGATTACCTGCATGGATAAAAGCTGGATATCCAACCGAATAGTATAGTTCACAGTGGAAAAATTCGCAGTAAATCCCGAACAATGACCTTATTTTAGATAGAATCGAACGCAACACCGATTGAATATGAATAGTCAAGAAGGCTATGTATGTGACAATGCAAGTTATGCGTTACTCTTTGTTTTAAAAGGCGTAGCACTCAAACGCTGGAGGTTATATGAGATTTAGAGTAAGTCAAGAACATAAGATGGTGTTTATAATAGTAGCAATGATGTTGATAGTTAGCATATTGGCAATAATTCTTATCAGATCAAGCAACAGGCAGATAGATGTTCTTGATAAAATATACAATCAGAATTTAGCGCCACTTAAAAATATTATGAAAATGCAGATTATTTTTAGAGATATTGATTTTAGAATGGCAGGAACTGCTGCCGGTATTGTAGCTCCGATAGGTTCGGGCGCTATGCTAAAAATTGAGATAGTGAAAATTAATGCTTTATGGAAAAAAATAGATAAATCAATCAACGATAAGAATTTGCTTGCTGCCAAACAAAAATTTGAAAAAGGTTATCAAGGTTTTAAACCATTTGCCCACAGATTAATAGCTGCATATCTTAATGAGGATGTTGATAAAGTGACCAAGATGGAAGATGAGTGGCTTAACTACAAACCGTTAATTTTCAAATCTCTTGATAAGATTGCATCATATAAAGAATCATCGGTTAAATCATATTACAACAAGAGAAGGGCTGAAATCAGCAAAGATAAAACTATCATTCTATATGGCGTAATCATAGCTATTATAATATTATCAACTTTGTCAATATATGTTGTACGACATTCTAACAAAATTATTAGGGAAAGTAAAAATGCAGCAAAACAGGTTGCTAATAATGCATCTAATATAAATACTACTTTTACCCAGCTTTCCTCCGCCTCGGATGCTCTGGCTCAGGGAGCAGCCGAGCAGGCTGCCTCTCTTGAGGAGATTGCCTCATCTATGGAGGAGGTTGACTCGATGGTTAAGCAGACTGCCGATAATGCCAATCAGGCAAATATCACTGCAGAGGAGACAGCAGGTGCTGCAGCAGAAGGAATGAATCTGGTCTCGAATCTTATGGACTCTGCAAACAGCATAAAAGAGACATCCAATAAGACTGCAAAGATAATCAAGACAATCGATGAGATAGCATTCCAGACAAACCTGCTTGCTCTGAATGCTGCAGTGGAAGCTGCAAGAGCCGGAGAAGCCGGAGCAGGCTTTGCAGTGGTGGCTGAGGAGGTAAGAAACCTTGCAGCCAAATCGGCTGAAGCTGCAAAGAATACCGCAGAACTGATACAGGAATCGATAGATCAGGGAGCAAGAGGTGTCCAGGCATCAGGTACGGTGGCAAAAGCAATAGAGAAGGTGGTAAACAGATCCGAGAAGGCAAAGACCCTGACAAATGAGATAGCCGAAGCTGCAGCCGAGCAGACAAAAGGGATAGGTCAGATCAATCAGGGAATAACTCAGCTCAATACCGTGACTCAGCAGAACTCTGCGGCATAGATCGGAAGAGCACACGTCTGAACTCCAGTCACACTGATATATCTCGTATGCCGTCTTCTGCTTGAAAAAAAAAAAAAAAACAAA
>CAJVYT010000548.1 GCA_913009765.1 uncultured candidate division Zixibacteria bacterium | reverse complement strand
ATCCCTGGAAAGTTGGACTCTGAACTGTTCTTCCCAGTCATTCTTAATTTTTTTAGCTCTCTGAATCTTTTCTTCCCAAGATTTCTGGAGTTCAATTTTGTTTTTACTCGCCATTTATCTAATCCTGGTATAAGCCACACCAAGGGAAACCCCGTGGCGTTTTGCATAAGATTTTGCTTTTATCAATCTTTTTCTCTCAGACTGAAAATTTCCTGTTTGAATACGCTCAACCTTTTTAGGGGTAACGGGACGCGCCATACACATATATCTGAAATCATCATAAATGTGGTCTTCCTGATCTGTATCAATATCTTCTGGATTTTTAGCACTTTCATATAGCTGCGGGATAGTTCGCCAAAAATGCTCATGGTCATTAAATATAAAAACACTGGGATGTTCAGATATTACTTCCCCGGTTTCAGTATCTATTTCTTCGTCAATGCGGAATCTCTTGTGGACTTGCATCTTGCCCTGCATTCTGTCGTTATCAGCCTTCAGGAAGAAAACACCTTCTTCTGCCATGTCTTCCTGAATAGTTGGGCCGCGTGACTCCATCTTCCTTGATTCAGGTCTTGGGTGCCAGATAGACGGGTCTGCTATCCGGTAGTTTATTTTCTCTTTTTCCCTGTCCAGAATCCCTCGCGCAACTTCAAAAGCCTGCATCTTGAGACCAACATTTGCCTCACCTTCTTTCATGCCGTACCACTCACGGTATCGGTAAATGATGCCCTCATAATCTATAGCATACCACCCACAAGAAAAGGGACGGGCATACCCCCAGTCAAAGACCATGACCTTTTCCCACTCTGGAGGTACGTCAAAAGGATCAATACCATGAACCCTTTGAGATAGCTCCGTAAATACCTGCCCTTCAAAAGCATCCCAGATTCCTTCTTTAAGACGCATTCTTTCTATCTCTGGAAGCGCATCAAGTCTGTCCAAATAGCCAGGGTCATTATCCATTAATGAAGGGTTATCTTCCAACTTGCCAGGAATGAATCTTCGTGATAACCCTGACTTTGGATCAACATAGACCTTGTTCCAGTCAGTAATAGTAATGAATCTTTCGTAACTGCAAACCGATCATGCAGTCCTGCGCGTTTTCCTACTTTTCTGAATTCCACATTTGGGCGTTCTTTCTTAAAGTCTTTCAAAGCGCCTTGTAATTTACGCCCCTCCTCATTTGTAATAGAAGTAAGAAACTGAACTTTTGTTTTTTTAGGTATATTATCAAGCAAATCTAATGTTCGAACGCCATAATATGGATCGCAGATTTTTACGGAACTCTTGAAACCTTTAAACACCTCTGTTAATTCCAGTCTCGCTGTCCTAGGTTGATTCTGTTCAATACGTACAACTGATAACTTTTCACCTCCTAATGCATGTTCAATCTCTCGCTTACCCTTCGTCATTAATTTATAAAAGGTTTCGTTCTCTTCCTTCTTACATGAAACAAGACCTTTTGCACTAGATAATGCGCGAGTAATTGATATTTTAGTGACCGCAACACCTGCCGCTTCTAGGCATGCAACAATGTGCTCAGAGGATAATCTATCAATGTTGCACTTAGTCTCGGAAAGTTCTAGCGCAGCAAAAGCTAATAATCTTGGGGACGAGATGTCTGCAAGGCTATGTTTTGTGCTAGCGTCTAGCTGCTCAAAAGTTTCTAGTAAACTCATAGAAGTGAAATATATTTATTTAACATATACCCATATTTTGTTTTCTTTTAGCCTGCGAATTATTCTTTTTCGAGTCAATTTTGTTAATGCAGGCGAAATGCTTGTTGTTGCGTATATATGCCCCATTTCTTCGAGCTTTTTCTGTATGTCCTTTAAAGTGCGTTTGGTCTTGAAAAAGCCCTCATCCGCTAATTCAGTTATTAATGAAGTAGGCCCAACTTGATTCTTACTGGTGCCGCTTCCACCTGTTTTTTTCTTCTTCCTTTTGGTTTTCTTTTTACCACTTGCCCCAGAGGATGACACAGGGGATTGTGTTGAAAACTTGCCAAGTAATATGGCGACTTCATCAGCAGTTCCCTCAATATCTACTTTTGTGCCGTCAGGTAATACTAATTTTGCTTTTGCCATGCTTGACTCCTATGTAAAGGGATAATTATTAACTGCTAACAGTAAGTATCTTGCGACTGCCGTAAAGTATTACGACACTTGTTGGATATCACAATAATGGCCAAGTCTCTTTTCATATCACTAAGCTGCTGTTTTTCCATGTGAAACCGGTCAATAGCCTAAGCAATGTAGCTTTAGCAGATAATATTCGACAAATGTCGAATATTATATAAAACCCTTGCAATTTATCCAGTTTTTACGATATAACCTCAGCTGTCAAGGAAGAATACGAATGTTGGAAGGAGTCAGCATGAACGATGTACCGAAAAAATACCAAAAACCCACGCGCTTACTGGATCAGGTTGGCGATGCCATCCGGCTACGTCACTATAGTATCCGCACTGAAAAAGCCTATGTTCAGTGGATAAAACGCTATATTCTGTTTCACAACAAACGTCACCCTCGGGAGATGGGTGCAAATGAAGTGACGGCATTTCTGAGTTACCTCGCTACGCAACGTAATGTTAGCGCGT
>CAJVYT010000547.1 GCA_913009765.1 uncultured candidate division Zixibacteria bacterium | reverse complement strand
ATTTCTTGCTTGCGGTCATATTCTGCAATAGATGGTATAATAATCTTCTGTGCAACTGTACGTGCCATATCACGAACTGCAAGTTGATTTTCGGTGAATGAAAAGTCTATCATATTATGCCTTTGTTGTGAAATTATTATTTTTAATGATTATATATAGTAATCTAAGGTATCTTAGTCAATGATATATAACTAAAAATATCTTTTTAATAATTAAGTTTGGGCAACATTCTTGACTTTGTGATTTGCTGTTATTATCTTAATAAAATGGTAAGTCTTATCACTATTGAAATTACAATTAATAGCCGAAAAATGACTTTAGAAGTCTCTTCAGACACAAATTTGATGAAAATTTTGCGTGAACAACTCCATTTAACTGGTACAAAATGCGGTTGCGAAGAAGGCACATGTGGAACATGTACGGTAATTCTCAATGGGAAAGCTGTTCGCTCGTGTGTGATAAAAGTAGATAAACTCAAATTAGCAAATGTTGAAACAATTGAAGCATTATCAGACGGTGATGAACTTCATCCGATACAAGAAGCATTTTTGGAACGTCAAAGTAGTCAGTGCGGATTTTGTACACCCGGGATGGTAATGTCGGCAAAAGCTCTATTAGATAAAAATTCAAAACCTACAGAAGATGAAATTAAAAAAGGATTACGAATAAATATTTGTAGGTGTACTGGCTATGAGCAGGTAATAGAAGCTGTGCAGCAGGCAGCCGGAATTCTTCAGTCGAGTGAATCAACTAATCGTATGATTATTGTTGGTCCAAAAGAAGAGAGAAACTGGGTAGGGAAGTCTGTTCCTCGAACTGACGGCAAAGAGCTTATCACCGGCAAAGCATTATTTACCGAAGATTTACCTGACCCTGAGGGAATTCTATTTTTAGTTACAAAACGTTCTGGTAAAGCACATGCAATTATTAAATCTATCGATACTTCCCAAGCTGAGAAAATTTCAGGAGTTGTGAGAGTGATAACAGCTAAAGATATCCCCGGTGAAAATAGATATGGTAAAATTATTCGTGATATTCCTGTGTTGGCTTCTGATAAAGTTCGTTCTTATGCTGATTCGGTTGCATTGGTAGTTGCCGATAGTTATGAAATTGCTCAAGCAGGTTGCGACGCGTTAAAAATTGAATATGAAGAACTGCCAACACTTTTTGATATGGAAAAAGCACTTGATAGTGATGCTCCGCAGATACATCCCAGAAGTAATTTACTCTATGAGTTTGATATTATAAAAGGTGATGTTGATAAAGGATTTGCCGAATGTGATGTTATAGTCGATGAAGAGTTCACTACTCCAAGAGTCGATCATGGTCAATTGGAACCTGAAGCCGCAATGGCTTATTTTGATGAAGATAATAAGTTGTGTGTCAAAGCACCTACGCAGCATGTGTTTTTTGATAGATTAAATATTATCCGAGCATTGGGTTTACCAAAAGATGATGTTCGTGTAATTCAACCACCTGTTGGTGGAGCATTTGGGAAGCGTGAAGATATTTATGGGCAAATTCATTGTGCTTTAGCAGCATTTTTAATAAGACGTCCGGTTCGAACAGTTTATACTCGAGAAGAGACTTTAGCTTATACACAAAAGAGACACCCAGCTAAAATAAAAGTTAAAGTAGGTGCGAAAAAAAATGGACAGATTTTAGCATTTAAAGCAGATGTTCTATCGGATACAGGTGCTTATGCTTCGTGGGGTCAAAATATATTAAGAAAAATTTGCGTGCATGTATCGGGACCTTATGAGATTCCGAATGTGCGGGTGAACGGACGTGCTGTGTATACTAATAATATTTTCTGCGGAGCAATGCGCGGGTTTGGAACTCCTCAAGCTGTGTTTGCTTCGGAGTCAGCACTTGATATGCTTGCTGAGAAGTTAGGAATTGACAGGGTTGAAATCCGCAAGATGAATTCGTTTAGACCGGGTTCAAAAACCGCAACCGGTCAGGTTGTAACTAATACTCCTGGAAGAAAAACAATAGAACTTGCTGCAAAACAAATTAATTGGGGAAATGACTTTTCGCAGAAAGACTTGAGAAATAAAGATTTGAGACGAGGACGAGGAATCGCATCGCTTTGGTATGGAATCGGATTTGGAGCAGGTATACCGGATCATGGCAATGCTATTGTAGAGATAACGAAAGATGGAAAAGCAAAAGTTTTTGTATCGACAGTCGACTATGGACAGGGGTCGAATACAATTTTTCCACAAATTGCTGCTGAAACTTTAGGGTTGAATCTTTCAGATATTACAATGGTGACCGGAGATTCTGATACAACTCCAAACTGTGGTTCAACCGTTGCAACTCGTCAGACTTTTATAACTGGAAATGCCATCAACATTACCTGTAACATAATAGCTGATGATATCAAAGAAATTGCTGCGATAAAACTAAATACGACAGCTGACGATATCCAATTAAATAAAATGATTGCATCACAATTGTCGAACCCGAAAAATGTAACATCAATTTCTGATATTTTGAATTCTTTTGAAAAATTCGGTAAGCCTAGACGACGTGAAGGGTTTTTTAAAGGAGAAAAATTTACAGATCGGAAGAGCACACGTCTGAACTCCAGTCACA
>CAJVYT010000546.1 GCA_913009765.1 uncultured candidate division Zixibacteria bacterium | reverse complement strand
ACGCCAACGAACTCGTAGCCCATGGACTCGACCGTTGATCCCAATAATTTGCGGAGCTCCGTCACTGGTCCACACCATTTTTAGTCCAAGAAACGAAAAAGTGGGCGCTTGGCCCACTTTTTCTTATACTTATCCGTCTTCGATTCCTGTCGCCAGTCTTCGATCACCTGCGGATTATAAGCATTTTATGTCAAAATACAACGGACAAGACCGCCCTGGGGAGCATTCTGCGTCTTGCGTAAAAAGCAAAAAAGCCCGGAAAATCGGGCTTTTCTTTTTTGGTAGCGGGGCACCACGGATCTTATAATGAACCTGCCACCTTCGGGTTGCTAACCCGAAGTGTAAAAAAGCCCGGGATTCCGGGCCTTCTGTGGTTGGTAGCGGGGGCGGGCTTTGTACGTAGCCTAACTCTGCGAATAACTTTGAAGTAAGGGCATTCCCAGATATTATATGTGCATTAAAAGGAAATTTTATGGCAGATAAACAAAACCCCCCTTCCATTCGTAAACAGGCATTCGATTGCCCTTTTTGTGGAGCATTTACGACACAATATTGGTATACGGCGTTTGCCAAACAGAATGAAGATAATGCCACCCCTAACAAACCCACACCAGATATAGTGGCTGCGTTAAAAGAAGCCAAAGACATTCCCGATGAGAAGAAAGCTGAGTTATTAGACTGGTGTACAAAATTGGATGCGGGACTAATCTTCCTTGATAAACGCGATACTCAATACGACGTATTCGTTGCCCAAAACCTTTATCTAAGCAAATGCTACCATTGTAAAAAAATAGCCGTATGGGTGAACGATAAATTACTATTCCCTGCTAATAAAATCGGGGTTTCACCAAACCCCGACATGCCGGAAGAAATAATGTTTGATTTTGAAGAGGCAAGGTCAATTTTGAACGATTCGCCTAGAGGCGCTGCGGCACTGCTTCGTCTTTGTGTACAGAAACTATGTATTCATTTGGGAGGTAAAGGAAATAAACTAGATAATGATATTGCTGATCTTGTATCAAAGGGTCTGAACCCACTGGTACAAAAATCTCTTGATATTGTTCGTGTTATTGGCAATGAGGCGGTGCACCCTGGCACTATAGATTTACGTGACGACAGGGATACAGCAGCCAAACTTCTAGGAATTATAAACTCAATAGTTGAACAAATGATCAGCCACCCTAAATCTGTACAAGAAACCTATGATTCATTACCAGAAAGCAAAAGAAAAGCCATAGAGGACAGAGACAAAAAAACAACACCTAAATGACTACCCGAGCCACAAGGGCTGAGGATGTTATATTGGATATGGTGCCGATCAGACTAGCAAGGAGCCATAGTGAAATTACTTCAAATCATTCTATTCATATCCATTCCCCTGCTATTTGTCAGCAATCCCGCATACTCAGAAAACAAGAAGAATACTGCTAAATCAGAGAAAGCATCCACTAAGGAATCCGGATCAAAATTAAAGCGAGTTAATAAACTCCAAAAAAGTAATTCCAAACCAGGGGAGCCATTAAGGGTAATTCTTGCAGAAGAGGATAAAGATAAGTGGAATTGGAATCTGATTATACCGATTCTCGCTATTCTTGCTGGTATAATCTCGGTGCTCTTCCAACAATATAAACTTCATAGATCTCGCCTTCAAGTACAAGATGAATCAATTCGGAAAAAGTTAAAACTGGAAGTCTACGAAAACATTTCTGACATTGTAGATCGTGCAAATAGCGCAGTAAGCCATGCTGGAATAGATATTTTTTCTACGGCAACAATGCTGCAAAGTTATACTAATAATACAACGCTCAAATATTATTATAACTTACATGATTTCACAGATAAGTTTAGAGATGCCATGTTCTTAGTTGGGGATGTTCTCATAATCCTTGAAAAATACAGAATTGCACTACCTAAATTTATAATATTCCGGCTAGCTATAAAGCTGCAATCAGATATATTGCTTGACGAGATCACTTCAATATCTCAATTTATCACCAATAGCGTTATGGTTGATCCAAAAAAGGACAATGAACCATACTTGTCATTTCATGGTAATGAATTAGTACACTTTCGGGATGAAGCAAAAAAATTCATGGAAGAAACTACTGAGATGAATAGCTATCTATCGGATTTGTTAGTCGATGCCCAAAACGAACTTCTCTCTGGGTTATTCACTCATCATGTTCCTGTACGTGAACCTGCTGACCCAAACTATCGCGCAATATCTGTGAGCAAAAACACAGAAGAACAAATTAACTATCTTAGGTCTAGAGCACCTAAAAAAGATAAGTTTGAAAAACTTCTGGAAGAATTTGAAAAAAACTAAATTTGCTATCTACTAGTTAAAAAAAGACCGAGCACTTGCTCGGTCTTTTTTTATATATGTCACTGATTTTATTAACTTTTCTATCGCTACCTATACTAGCAAACATTACTAAGTAATGGTGGTAGCGACTCTTTTAATAAAAAGTCCTTTATAATCAATAATTTACAACTGGTAGCGGGGGCAGGATTTGAACCTACGACCTTCGGGTTATGAGCCCGACGAGCTGCCAGACTGCTCCACCCCGCATCAAGGTCGCGCAGTCTACTAAAATCGACCCCGGCAATGCAAGTTATTGC
>CAJVYT010000545.1 GCA_913009765.1 uncultured candidate division Zixibacteria bacterium | reverse complement strand
GAGTGTTCGCTGTAGTGATTTATGGTATGATTATGTATTGATGTTGTGTAATGAAATTCAAAATTTTGTAATTTTTTTTTTTTTTTTCAAGCAGAAGACGGCATACGAGATATATCAGTGTGACTGGAGTTCAGACGTGTGCTCTTCCGATCTCCACATGAAAAGGATACCATTGTAATATAAAAACACCTTGTATATAGGTGTGAAACGAAATCAATGGTATTCATTAATAGTGACTTTTTAGTAACCCCATAACCCTGGAGTGGCATGTTTAACCAACAGATTGTTTTGTGGTCTTTAGCTGCCAGTTAAATTGCTCAATGGGGATAGGTCTTGAGATGGCGTAACCCTGCGCATAATCAACGCCAATGGAATACAGCAAGTCCATGATCTCCGGTTTTTCGACAAACTCGGCAATGGTCTCCAGGTTCATTACCTGGGCGACCTGGGTAATGGCCTGCACCATGGCGCGATCAATCGGGTCATCAATAATGTCTTTTACAAAATTGCCATCAATTTTCAGATAATCCACCGGTAGATTTTTCAGGTACGAAAATGAAGACATGCCGCTACCAAAGTCATCCAGTGAAAAGCGACAGCCATTTTTTTTGAGTTCATGAATAATCACGCTGGCACGGGACATATTGGCGACGGCCGCTGTCTCGGTAATCTCAAAGCAGATTTTTTCGGGGGGGATGTTGTATTTAGCAAACAACTCGGTTAGAAAAGGGGAAAAGTTTGGATCGCCAATGGTTTGACCGGAAAGATTTATAGCACATAGATCCAGGGTGCTTAGCTGGCCCCTGTTTTGTGCCAACCAGTCAAAGGTATTTTTTAGTACCCAACGATCAATAAAGGTCATTAAGTTGTAGCGTTCAGCCGCCGGGATGAATGCACCGGGAGGAATAGGTGCATGTGGGGTGTCACGCATGGTGAGCAGTACTTCAAAATGATGATTGGTAGAATGCGAGGCTACCGGGACAATTTTCTGGATATTCAACATAAAGCCATTGTTATCAATGGCCTCGTGTATTCTGGAGACCCACTCCATTTCACCAAAGCGTTTGGCGACATCAAAATCATCTTCCCGGTAGATGTGGATACGGTTACGCCCGGACTCCTTGGCAATATAGCAGGCGGTATCAGCGGCACTGAGTGCCTGGGTAATATCGCGGGTATTCCGGTTGACAGTGACAACACCAATACTGGCACCAACGGCAAAGGTCTTTTGTTCCCAGGTGAAGCGATAATCGCTAATGAGCTCCTGAATTGCGGCGACATTTTTAATCGCAGGTTCAAGCTCACAATGTAAAAAGAGTATGCCGAATTCATCGCCGCCCAGGCGGGCCAGGGTATCGCCCTGACGAATTGTTGACTGGAGTAGATTTCCCAACTGCCTTAAAAGTTCATCGCCGGCAATATGACCACAGGTATCATTGACCACTTTAAACTGATCCAGGTCAAGATAACAAACGACGTGTTCCGACCTCTCGATCTGGATATTATAAATTGCCTGTTGCAACCGCTGTTCAAATTCATGACGGTTGATCAGGCCGGTCAGGGTATCGTGACTGGCGAGATAATCAACTTTGCGTGCGATGCTGCGTTCATGGGTAATGTCACGAAAGACGACAACGGCACCGGTATCTTTGTTAGCACCCTCGATAGGGCTGCAGGATAGTTGTATTGGAAATGAAGTCTCATTTTCACGCCACAGAACCTGATTATCACCCTGGTAGGTCTGGCGTTCCTGAATAGCCCGATGGATAAAACTGTATTTTATCTGAAAAGTGCTCCTGTCTTCATAACTGTGTTGTAGAGCTTGATGGATGTTTTTTCCAAGTAGGTCCTGGCTTGTCCAGCCCGTCATTTTCTCGGCAGCACTGTTCATGAAAGTGCAGTTCAGATCCTTGTCGACTGCAATGATACCTTCGCTGGTGGAGTCAATCAGGGTCCGAATGTTGGTGTTGAGTTCTTCAGACTCTGCCTGAATTGACTGGCTATGATCACGCAGACGTTGGGTGTGAATGGCAATGGCGATTTCATGACAAATGCCTCCCAGTAGCTCGATGGTCCCGCTGAGGTAGGCTGTACCAGAGGTACTATGACCGGTCAAAAAGATGCCCAGCGTTTCACCCTGTACCTTTAGAGGCAGTGCAATAACGCGTTTTAGTCGTAAATATTCAGTATTGTCGCTCTTATGAATGATGGGCTGCCGAAGATTTTCAATGACAATTTTTTCATTTTGCTGAGAGACCTTGTTGAGCGGGATGGCCTCGGGGTAGGGCATTTCAAAAATACCCTCAGGTATATAATCGTGATTATGCTGTGCCAGACAAATTAGTTTCTGCTGTGCAGGGTCATCGAGAAAGATCCAGGCACTATTATCCAGGCTGGCGGAGCAAGCAATATCAAATAATTGTCTCAGTGCCGTACTTATCTAGATCGGAAGAGCACACGTCTGAACTCCAGTCACACTGATATATCTCGTATGCCGTCTTCTGCTTGAAAAAAAAAAAAAAAAAACTAAAATAAAAAAATAAAAAAATAAATAAAAAAAAAAAAAAAAAAAATAAACAACAAGAAAGTATAATATCTATCAATGAAGAACAAGCAAGTAAAATC
>CAJVYT010000544.1 GCA_913009765.1 uncultured candidate division Zixibacteria bacterium | reverse complement strand
CTCCGGTTACTTGACCCCAGTATTCGCAGAATGTATCTCCAGCGATTCTGTATGCCTTTTGAGCTTTTTCAGGTACGACAACAGTGAGCTTGGGAATTTTTACTTTCTCGACCTTTGTGCCTTTACCATATGATAACTCAACCACAAAAGTCATCATCACCGCAACAATCAGCAAGCTGCAAATACTACTTTTAAGTTTCTTCCTCAAAAAAAACATGTTTCTACTCCTTTCCAATAATTATCCTCAAGCACCATAGATAAAGAGCAAGTTAGGATCGTCGATTAAATAACTTTCCCATTTCATAAAAATATTTTATTTGAGAAACTCCTCCAAGGGTATTACATTACAGAAAAGGACAGACTATGGAGGAATTAAAAGATGCAGCTTTATTTTTCATTTATAGAAGAAGAGATCAAGAAACTATACAATACACTCGATGAAAAAGAAAAAAGATTATATGCTGCGGTTGAAGCAATCAAAATCGGACATGGTGGTATCACCTATATTGCTGAAATTGTCAACTGCAGTCGCAAAACTGTGGCTCGCGGAATCCGAGAATTGTTTGCATTAAGCGACGAAAAGAATACAAGCAAACGTATTCGTCTTCCTGGTGGAGGACGAAAGCCATATTATGAAATACATGAGAATATAGATGAACAATTTCTCAACGTTATAAATGACTACACAGCCGGCAACCCGATGAACGAAAAGGTCAAGTGGACGAACCTCACACCTAAAGAAATTGCCGAAAAGCTGGAAGATAAACATGCAGTTCGTGTGAGTGAGACTGTTATTCGTCAACTACTACGTAAATATAACTTTAAACGTCGCAAAGCTCAAAAATCAAAAACAGCAAAACAGGTTAAGAACCGAGATCAACAATTTAGAAATATTTTAAAACTCAAAGCGGAATATATGGCAAACGCTGCTAATCCCGTTATCAGTATGGATACTAAAAAGAAAGAGAATATCGGTAATTTTTATCGGGATGGACGCCTCTATACTCAAGAAGTGATAAAAGCAAACGATCACGATTTTAACAGTCTGGCCGAAGGTATCGTTATTCCACACGGTATTTACGATTTGAAACAAAATAGCGGCTATATCAATATCGGTACGAGTAAAGACACAAGCGAATTTGCCTGCGACAGCATCATGAATTGGTGGAAGAACCAAGGTAAATTTGATTATCCAAACGCCGATTCAATCCTCATTCTGTGCGATGGCGGGGGCAGCAACAACAGCCGTCATTACATTTTTAAACAGGACATTCAGAAACTGGCCAATAAAATTGATATCGAAATACGAATTGCTCATTATCCACCGTATACATCAAAATATAACCCGATAGAACATCGACTGTTCCCTCATCTGACTCGTGCCTGTCAGGGAGTGATTTTTAAATCCGTTAAGCTTGTCAAAGAACTGATGAATAAAGCAAAAACAACGACCGGATTGAAAGTAAAAGTTGAAATTATTGACAAAATTTATAAAACCGGTCGACATGTTGACGATAGTTTTAAAGAAAATATGAAAATCATTTTCGATGACTTTTTACCAAATTGGAATTATAAAGCTGTTCCGCAATCATCCTGAAATGGGTAAGTTATTTAATTGGCATTCCTTAATAGCAGTCGCCGTTTGATCTTTATGCTGAACATCTATTTCATAGTACTGAGCGATAGAAGCATATTTTTGCTGTAGCCGGCCGATTCTTTTCAGAACTTTATCGTATTTTTTCGTGCCTCCTTTTTGAGAGAGGGAATCGGTCACTTGTTTTAAAGCATCTTCAAATCTTTGCTGAAACTGACGTTTCATACTTTGTTCTTTTTTCGCTTTCAAAGAGCTTTTGCAATAAAGGATGTGTTCACCCTCTTTTTTGATGAGTTGCGCTTCTACTTTATTGTTCTTGTCTTTTTTAATCGTTAGTAAATTATCATGGTTGATTTCAGACATATCCACAGGCTTGTTGCGTGCAACAACAATATAATCATAGCCATCACCTTTTAGCAGGGTCAGATTGTCTTCGGTGGCAATACCGGCGTCCATACAAACCGTGACCTTTGCGCCGCTCTTTTTAATCTTTGCAGCCTGGGTGTTTTTCTCAAGTTCTTTGATAATATTTTTCAATGTCCCGGGCTCAGATATGTTGCCCTGGAATATTTTGCTGAGTTTGGGAAAGCCCATTTCATCTATGACCAGGCCAAGAGTTAATAACGGACAATCATACCGTTTTTCTTTGGAACGACCGAACCCGGCCTTTTTGTTGCCTTTTGCCCTGCCCTCAAAATAGGTGTTGGTCAAATCATAAAGAATGATATTTTCTTGTAATGAAAACAAATCTCTTTCTCTGTTGGCAAGGTGTTTTTCGATTCGTTCCTGGTGCGTTAATAATAGATCGGATATTCGATAAAGTGCATTATTGCCTAAATGAGTAAAATCAGTATTTAATAATTCGTCCAAAGCGCTCAGATTTTGCGCCCAGCGCCTTGTTCGTTGCCGGGCCGAACCAGTTTGCCAATGATTGACAAAGCGGCCAGATCGATTTGCTGTTTGCTAAATCCAAGTTGAGAAAAAAGAGCATCCAGTCCCAACATTTTAAATGCCTCAAGTCCGACATGCTCGGCACCGA
>CAJVYT010000543.1 GCA_913009765.1 uncultured candidate division Zixibacteria bacterium | reverse complement strand
GAGGAGAGCAGAAGAATGAAAGGGAGAAAAGGTGAAGGAGTGGAGCGGATGAGAATAGTGAAAGGGTAGAGAGAGTAAAAGAAAACTGAAAAAGAAAAAAATAAAAAGAAAAAAAAAAATAAGATAGATATTTTTTTTTTAATGATACGGCGACCACCGAGATCTACACTCTTTCCCTACACGACGCTCTTCCGATCTAGGCGCCAATATATTGAAAAGATTGCTGCGATAATATAATATAAATGCCATATTACATTCCAAGATAAGCTTTTCTTATTTGAGGGTCATTTAATATACCTTCTTTATCCGTTTCCTTTACAATTTTACCAAGCTCTAAAATATAAACTCTATCGGATATTTCTGCGGCTTTGTGAGCATTTTGTTCCGATAAAAAGATAGTGATTCCGATTTTATGCAGTCCATCGACTATTTCGAATACGGTATCAACAAGCTTAGGCATTAATCCGAGCGATATTTCGTCTATCATCATCAATTTAGGTTTTCCCATCAGAGCTCTTGCCATCGAAAGCATTTGCCTTTCGCCGCCGGATAATGTTCCTGCCATCTGATTCTGTCTCTCTTTTAAACGCGGGAACAGAGAATAAACATAATCCAGCCTTTTCTTTATTATGTTTCTGTCTTTTTCTTTATATGCGCCGAGCACCAAGTTGCCGTATACGCTTATTTTCGGAAACACTCTTGCACCTTCAGGAACAAACGATATACCTATTTCAGATATTTTATGCGTCGGCAGATTTGATATGTCTTTATTTTCAAATGAAACGGAGCCGCTTTCGATATCTTTCAAGCCCATTATCGATTTTAAAAGTGTACTTTTTCCGGCGCCATTTGCACCGACAATCGCAACACACTCTTTATCTTGAATTTCTAATGATACATCTCTTATTGCTTTTATTTCTCCGTATGAAACAGCAAGTTTTTCTACTTTAAGCATATCGCCTTTTCCCTATGTATGCCTCTATAACTTCCGGATTTTTGACAATTTCCTGCGGTCTGCCTTCTGCCAATTTTTTTCCATAATTCAGAACAACAACGTTTCTGCATAAATCCATAACGACAGGCATATTATGTTCAATTACAACAACGGTTACGCCTTCCGTATTTATATTTTTAACCAATCTTTTTAATCTATCTATCTCGGAAAAACTCAAACCGGAAAATGACTCATCGAGAAGTATTACTTGCGGATTTACGGCCAACGCTCTTGCTATCTCCAATCTCCGCTGAATACCAAGCGGCAAGGTGTTCGCTTTTCTGTTTTTATACTCCAGCAACTCTGTTTCTTTCAATATGGCTTCAACTTTCTCAATATGTTTATTTTTTTTCCATTTACCGAATGATTTTGCTATATTGTAATAAAATCGCACTCCGTATGCCGCCATTACATTTTCCAAAACACTCATAAAAGAAAATGGTCTGACAACCTGAAATGTTCTTCCTATGCCTATTCCGGCCATTTTATACGCCGCAAATCCGGTAACATCCATATTATTGAATATTATTTTGCCGTTTGTAGATTTTAAAACACCGCTTATTATGTTGAATAATGTGGTTTTGCCTGCACCGTTCGGCCCTACGATTCCGAATATGTCGCCTTTATTTATAGACAAACTTACATTGTCCAAAGCGTGCAGTCCGCCGAATATCTTTACAATATTTATTACTTTGATAATTTCTTTGTCTTTATCAATTTCCATACAATACCATCTTCTCCAAAAAATCCGCTCGGCTGAAATCGCATCATGACAACGAGCAATAATCCATATAAAAGCATTCTGTAGTCATGGATAGGTCTGAATATCTCCGGCAGCAGAACAAGCAGCGCAGCACCGAATATGGGTCCTGTTATTGTATTTTCGCCGCCGATCATAACCATAGCGAGAATTGTTATGGAAACGGGAAATGAAAAATCGCCGGCGCTTATAAATCCCATAAAACTTGCATATAAAATTCCGGCCAATCCGGCCAGCGCCGAACCTATTGCAAAAGCCAGGATTTTGAATCTCCTGGGGTCTATACCTGAAACATCGGCAGCTGTTTCATCGGCTTTTATAGCGAAAGAAGCGAGCCCCGACCATGATTGTCTGAATGTGTAGCTTATCATGATTGCGATAATAACAAAAATATAGGTCAAAACCATAAACCCGAATGACGAAAACATCTCACCCTTCCACATGGGAAACGGAATATTTCCTATTCCCATAGCACCGCCAAAGTAATTCATATTATTGAATATTGCCTGCACTATAAAATTTATGCCTATTGTTGTAATAGCCAGAAAATCATCACTGACTCTCAAACTGGGCAAACCCAAAATAATGCCTATGATGGTTGTTATTAAAACAGCTGCAGCGGAGGCTTCGATAAACGGCATTGAGTATTTGGTTGTAAGCATGGCAAAAGAATAAGCCCCTATTGCCCAAAATGCGGCGTGCCCAAGTGATAGATCGGAAGAGCACACGTCTGAACTCCAGTCACACTGATATATCTCGTATGCCGTCTTCTGCTTGAAAAAAAAAAAAAAAAATAATACACAATACAGACCCCGCGAGGAATGCGTGCACTCACCAAGATCGACACTTCCAACACCTACACATACACACCCTAGCTCACGTCATCATACTCCCACTACGTC
>CAJVYT010000542.1 GCA_913009765.1 uncultured candidate division Zixibacteria bacterium | reverse complement strand
TTTTTTTTTTTTTTTTTCAAGCAGAAGACGGCATACGAGATATATCAGTGTGACTGGAGTTCAGACGTGTGCTCTTCCGATCTAGCCAAGAATTCTTTAGCAGGCATATAACCGACAATTCTATCAATCTCTTTCCCCTTGCTGTCGGTTACAACAAATGTCGGGAATCCGCTTACATTATATGCTTTTGCTGTCAGTGAATCAGTTGTCTCAGCTTGTGCTTTGACAAAAATCATTTCATTTGAAAAATATTCAATCATATTTGAATCAATCAACACGACCGTGTCGAATTTTTTACACCATGTTCACCAATCAGTGTAAAAATCAAGAACCATTGATTTACCACTTGCTTCGGCGGCTATTTTTGCTTCAGCAAATGTAGTGTAATAATAATTGTCGCCGGCAGGAACAGAAGTCTCCTCGGCTTTTTTACCACAAGAGACTGCCGTAACAGCAAGAATAACTGCCGCAAGAGTTATAAACTTTTTCTTCATAGTTGCTCCATTAATTATGGATTATGCCTGTTCTTATCATTTATTTCAATTTCGATTTCAACACCAAACAACCCCTTCAGTAAAAGAAGTGCTTCGAGTCGATACTCTTTCGGAACCATAATAATATTTTTTTCAAGTTCAAAAGAGTCATTATTATTTATTAATGTTGCTAAAAGTTCGTTATCTTTTTCATCTTCAGTATTTATAAACAGAGAGGGAATATTCCCTGAGTCAATCGCACCTTTGGCAAGTTCTTTGTTTAAGTCATCATTTACTCCGGCAATAATAACCCAGCTGTTATCAGGCTTTACAGCCGATGATTGTCCGTTCAAATTTTTGACTAAAAGAGTTCGACAATCGGGACATTTATAATCTTTAGTATCAAAACGCATTTTACATTGTGGGCAGTACATGTTGTCTTAATCCTTTTTTATCCAACTGTCACTTAAAATCATATCGAGGATATCAGTTGCTTCTTCGGCAAATTCTTCCGGCACAGAGACATCAAACAATCCCTCAGCATTTCCATAAAAAGGATTGAGTGCTAAACCTGCGGTACCGAAAAATCCGGAGTTTGAAATTATCACTACCGGTATGTTATATGACTTCAACGTTTCTTTGGCATAGTCAGATGAAATATTGTTACTTATCGAACCAATCATTTTCCATTTACTGCCGTCATGATTTTTAATCTCACTATTACAAACCTTACATTCATCGGCATCATCAGAAAGCTCAGATTTACAAACTGGACAAATTTCACTATTTGACAATTCCTTTAAACTTTCAGTTAATTTATCAATTTCCTGCGATGTTCTTTTTTCTGTACAGGCAATAATCAGACAATCATCAAGACCTTTAAACCATCTACCGGCATCAATACCGGCAAGTATCTTATTCTTGGCAAGTTCAGCAATAACCTGTTTGGCAGGAATTGGAGTTCTCACAGCAAATTCTCTAACAAAAGGAACATCAAAATATGGTGTAAATCCATCAAGACTTATAATTTTATTATAAGTTTCTTGAGCCTTTTCAGCAGACAATAAAGCAACTTGCTTAAACCCTTCTTTGCCCAGCAGCGAAAGATAAATAGTTACTGCTGTTGCACAAAGTGCTTGGTTAGAACAAATATTTGATGTTGCCTTTTCTCGTCGAATATGCTGCTCTCGAGTTTGGAGAGTCAATACAAACCCTTCTTTGCCGTCAACATCAGTCGTGCGACCGGCAATTCTTCCGGGGATATAACGTATCAATTCTTTTTTGACCGCAAAGAAACCTACCAAAGGACCTCCAAATGAAAGAGGTATTCCCAATGGTTGACCTTCACCGACAACAATATCGGCACCATATTCAGCAGGAGTTTTTAAAAGAGCTTGGGCAATAGGGTCAACCCCTACAACTAATTTACCGCCAACTTTATGAATCAGTTCAACAGCATTTTCAATATCTTCAAGAAGTCCAAAAAAGTTAGGCTGAGAGATAAGAAGTGCCGCGGTATTTTCATCAACAATGTCAGCAATCTTGGCAAAATCAGTCTTGCCTTTTTTCATCGGAACAAAAACAAGCTCAACAGACCTGCCCGATAAATAAGTAGAAATAACATCTCGCCACATTGGCGAGACTGTTTCAGAAACAACAACTTTATTCCGCTTGGTAACATGCATCGCTAAGATTAATGCTTCAGCAGCAGCTGAGGCACCGTCATACATTGATGCGTTGGCAGCATCAAGCCCTGTTATTCGGCAGATATGCGTTTGAAACTCATAGATAGCTTGTAATGTTCCCTGAGCGACTTCTGCTTGATATGGTGTATAGGCAGTCATAAACTCGGGACGGCTTAAAACAGATTCCAAAGCTGCCGGAATAAAGTGATCATACACACCACCGCCTGCAAAACAGGTAAGCCCGCCGGCATTCTCAAGTGAAATCTTTTCGATTTCTGCTAAGAGTTCCAATTCAGAAAGTGCAGGTATATTCAGTTTATTTTGCAAACGAAGTTCTTTTGGAATTGGGTCAAAAAGTTCTTCCATAGACTTCATTCCGATTTTATCAAGCATTTTTTTCCGGTCATCACCGGTATTTGATATATAAAGATCGGAAGAGCGTCGTGTAGGGAAAGAGTGTAGATCTCGGTGGTCGCCGTATCATTAAAAAAAAAAGACA
>CAJVYT010000541.1 GCA_913009765.1 uncultured candidate division Zixibacteria bacterium | reverse complement strand
GATCTGCGTTGCCCCGACCGTCCTGCGTCCGTGATGACGTTGATCATCACTCCCACAATGACTCTACGCCATTCCATGGCTATCGGGGACTATCGGCCTTCGTGTCCACTCTCCCTGGCCGACAGCGCTGGATCAGAGAATAATAATTGCTTATGAAATATTCAATCTCAACAGAAAAAACCAAGCTGGCTGTGGAGGCAATTCACGATTATTTATGTCACAAATCATATTGGGCTAAAGGTCGTAGCCTGGAGAGTGTTAAAAAATCAATTGATAACTCCATTTGTTTCGGATTGTATGATTCTGAAGACAATATGCTGGGATTTGCTCGGGTTGTTACTGACAAGGTAGTGTTTGCTTATTTGATGGATTTTTTTATTTTTGAGGAATACCAAGGCAATGGGCTGGGAAAGAAATTAATGAAACATATAATTGAATACCCGGATTTTCAGGTTAGACTGTGGTTTCTGGCAACGGATAGCGCGCATAGTTTTTATGAGAAATTTGGATTTTCTGGTTTAACTGACCCGGACAGATATATGTTTAAGCGTGATGAAAATTACTGCTAATAGAGGATCATAAAAAATAGGTGTCAGAGAACTAATGAAAAGTGGGGTCAGATCCCAGTTTTCGCTAATATTAGAAACAATTGGGATCTGACCCCACTTTTCCTAAAATCCTGTTATGTTATTGAAATATAAAGAAACCGATTTTCGTAGGACCTAAATGCGTCTTTTAAAGGAGGATTTTAGGACCTCTAATTATAGTTACGCACAAAAAAAGGATAAACAATGGACATTGAATTCCCTGATAAATATGCAATTGACTCTGAAGGTTACGGTATAGTATTCCCTGTTATTGTTGATAACAACCAATTAACTTGTGTGGTAAAAACTGAGGCTCTTCAAGATATCGACCCAAACAACAGAATGGATACACCTGAAAATCAATTTAATCTAAATAAATTTAGCTTTCAGGAAATTGCAGAGGAAAAAATAAAGAATGGAGATGTGGATAACAACAAAATAATTATTGACACTAAAGATGTTATCTAAAAAATCACATAACAAGTCATTTAAAACCGCAGGGCAAAAAACCTGCCTTGGTTGGACGCCGCAAAAGGCGCGCGGCGCCATTTAATTCTAACGTTATGCCTAAATAATAAACATCGTGCCAAAAATGGACACAAGAAAAATTATCGCAACGATTAGGGGTTACAAGAGTGACTTCGAAGCGTATTTGTCTAGGTATAATGATACGCGAGATGGGCTCTATATTGATCAGAGCGACGAAGCTAAGTACAGGCAACAAATACAGGAAATCATAGATTTTCTACACGATTGTCTTGGCAACAATTCGTACTCTCAACAGATCGCCGAGAAATTTAACTGGGGCCTGAAAAACTATATTGGTTCTCCGTCATATAAAAGCATGGAAAATATCATCGGTGTTCTCGGAGCCGTTATTACCAGACTAGAGAGAAACCCTGATCTATTAGGAAAAAGAAAAGCTCAAAATGAATTAAGGAAACGCGAGAATGTATTCATAGTTCACGGTAGTGATGAGGCGAAATGGCGAGAGCTAAAAGATATTGTTAGAGATGAGTTTCGGCTAAATCCTATTATTCTCAAGGAACAACCTGATGCGGGATGCAAGACTGTAATTGAAAAGTTCGAGCTTTATGCGAACCAGTGTTCGTATGCGATAGCAATATTCACGCCTGATGACGAAGTTGGAGAAGGAGATAATAAATATCTACAAGCTCGACCAAATGTTATCTATGAGCTTGGGTGGTTCTGTGGCCGCTCTGGTCGCGGAGGTGCAATGCTCCTACTAAAAGAAGGTACGTCCGTCTTTTCTGATTTTGGCGGAATCATACAGAAACGATTCGAAAAGAACGTTAGAGAAAAGCTTACTGAAATCCGAAGTGATCTTATTGCTGGCGGAATCATTGATAATGTCTAATGGGAACCAATAGGGTCAGTCTCGATTGAAACCTGACACTAGAAATGATTCCTCCTAACCCATTTGTTGTCGCGGCAAGTGATGAGGTGGGCCAAAATGCCAGGTCAAATACTGGGTTATTACAACTCGCGCAAGGATAAGCTGCTGAGGGATTTTGACAGGGCCTCTGCGTTGATGAAGGATGTCGTTGTCGCGCGCTATGGCGAGGAATTCGCCAATACGCTACAGGGAGAGGTGCGTCAGGAATACGACAAACTCATCCCGGTGATTCCTTATATCAAAGGCATACGGGCTAAGGTACTGAACACCTTTCTCATTCTCAGCGCCCAGGGGCTCGCAGTTTATAAGGCGATGAACAAACACGGCAAGGCGCCCGCAGAGATTTGGGAGCTGTGCCACCAGGTATTAAGTCTGAGAGTTGGGATGATTCCGCGATGGAAGCGCCGGCTGTTGGCACGCCTCATGTTCTCAGGTCTTTTGAGGAAGTTTATGGCGCGACGAGCGAGGCAGCAGCAACGGGTCAGTTTTGGCGGCTTCGAGGCCGAGTATCTCATTGGCGAGGGAGACGATTTCGACTGGGGCATTAATTATCTTCAGTGCGCTATTCTCCGCTTTATGATGAAAAATGGAGGCGAGGCATTTGCCCCCTATATCTGTATGTCCGACATTGCCTTGAGCGATGCCTTGGGATG
>CAJVYT010000540.1 GCA_913009765.1 uncultured candidate division Zixibacteria bacterium | reverse complement strand
AGGATTTGCACTTCCACATGGGGCTGACCCACCACTAAGGTTAAGGGTAAATTCTGATGCATCTGCGCCCGTTATCTGTATATTTGACACGTTTAGTGTTGCTGTTGCTGAGCTACTATTTCCGATGGTTACTGTCTGTTCGGCCGAGCTCATACCCTTGGCGGTGTCGGGAAATGCCATGTTATTATCATTATCAGGCAATATAGAATCGGTTACCGTTATGCCGGGCGCCGTTCCAGCCCCGCTTAATGGCACATCGAGTATGGGTGTTTGAGGATCATTTGACGGTATCGAGAGATTGGCGCTCTTGCTGCCAACTGATGTCGGTGAAAATGCCACATCTATTGTACATGAGTTTGAGGTTAGTTTATTAGATGAACATGTGTCGTTCTTTTTCAGAAACTGATCGCTATCAGTGCCGGTTAATTGATTAATATTCAAGTTGAGTTCAGTGCCGGCAATACCAATATTCGTTATTAAAAATTGCTTGGAGCTCGTAGTATTTCCAACCATTATATTGCTGCCAAAATCCCCTGATGCCGGAGAGGCTGAAATAACAGGGTCACAGTACATTTTCCCTCCTAATCCCGCATTATAATGATCCGCAACCTCGGCAAGAGTAAGCGCTCTGTTATATAATACTACCTCGTCTATTGTCCCATTAAAATGGAAACCGCCGCTCATATTTAGCCATCCTATATTCAGCCCATCCGTAGTTGACTTAAACCCTGAAGTATAGGTAATCGAGGTTTCAGAAGGATCAGCATTATTATCCACGTAGAGTAAATTCTTATCACTATCACTATCACGGACACCAACAATGAGGTGCCAGTTCCCATCATTATTAATAGGTGTTGTGCTATTTATAGTTGCTGTATTTCCATTTGAATCAGTCAGGGTAAAGTTGGCATATCCATCTGCATTATGGCAACCTAACCACCAGATGAGACTACTGCCACTATCAGCACGCCCAATAATGACTTCATTATATTGGGTACCCGAATTAGCACAGGTTACCCCCAGAATACCCTTCATCCAGAACTCTATAGAGAAGCTGTCGGTAGCAGCCCAATCAAAAGGTTCGGTTCCAGTTGTATCCGGAACATCAATGCCGTCATCTACTCCGTAGAACTCTCTGGCATAATTGACGGTTCCCTGTCCCGGGAAAGGGCAGCCTGGCTGTGTGCAGGCTCCATCATTCCCGCCTACTTCGTCCGAAAATGACATGCCGAGCAGTTCATCGAGTGGCCAATAATTGGTTATACCCGCCGGACATCCGGCAGGCGCTGCAGCAGCCTGAACCGGTAACGAAACCGCAAATAAAAGAGTTACCATAGTGAACACCAATAAGGCAAAAAAACTTCCTGTGAGACTTCGTTTAATCATTGTTTCCTCCTTATAATTTAGATATATTAAGATATGAAGAGAAATACTTACTCTTCTGACCATCTTCTATGTTTTGGCAGGATTGATTGTATCCTGATTCTGTTGCGTACACGCCGTCAGTTCTGTGATACATTGGAATTACAATTGCACCTGATATCACAATGTACAGCCTTACTTTCCATTAGTAGTAAGCCACTTTTGATTTGCATTATCCCATTTCTTAATAACTTTAGCTGGTGCTCCCACGGCTATGCATCTATCAGGAATGTTCCTCGTCACAACACTATTCGCTCCTATAATTGATAATTCACCAATTGTAACCCCGGGTAATATCACAACGTTTTGGCCAATCCAACTTCCTCTTTTGATTCTTATGGGAGTGATCCGAAAGATCTGTTGGTACTTGTATGGTACGTTGGCATTTTCATAACCGTGCAAACCATCTGTAATATTAATACTTGAGGCAAACATAACATCATCTTCTATGGTAACCTCACTCACTGAAGATATTTGTAAGTTTGCAGTTGCCGTAACCCTGTTCCCAATAGTAATTCTCGGACTAAAATTCTGAGAATTGAAATCTTTCTGTGGATTATTCAACCAAGATCTCGGTGGGTAATGTGTAATTGCGTTTAAGCAAGAGCCGGGGCCTATTCGGATATTGTCTCCAAGAAATACATGTTCGGGATTTATTATCCTTCTTGGCAATTCGATGGTCAAGTCATTTGGTATATTTCCAAATCTTGGTAATGTTGCATCAGCAATATCTTTATTGGCTTGATGAAGTAAAATCCCTGTTTTTATAATTATTCTTCTGAAAAATCTTGTAAATAGCATAGGAATTTAATAAACGTAGTCATCCGCTCATATCTTTGATAAGAGCATTAACCTATAGTATTAATTTATCACCAGAACTCTTGCACTTCATGAATCTATAGATATTGAATATAAAAAATATAATATGTCTGAACAACGACTCCCCTCATCTGATGTTCCACCTGATAGTCATTTTACATGTGAAATACACAAATTTATGGTTCTTTCTCATTTCAAGTGGGTAAACTGTCACCCTGAGCCCTTCGGCTACCGTTATTCCAGGCCTGTCGCTTTTTGTCACCCTGAGCTTGTCGAAGGGTTCTCCTTTCCGCTTCTTTCCGCTCAGGACAGGCTCTGTCGAAGGGTAATTTTACCAACTCTTCATAATCTCCAGCGATTATAGCCTCTTTTTTTCTTCTTGACCAGCCTTTTATCTGTTTCTCCCTGGAGATTGCTTCTATAATATCTGTAAATTCTTCAAC
>CAJVYT010000539.1 GCA_913009765.1 uncultured candidate division Zixibacteria bacterium | reverse complement strand
ATTTTTCCCATTTGTATTCTTTGGAAATTATAGGAGTATAGGGTTTGCCGGATAAATCGGCCTTTGCCTGTTTATCTTTTTCTAAATCATCGAGATATTTTAGAAATAACACCCATGAGGTTTGTTCCACATAATCCAGTTCACTACTGCATCCGGCATCTTTATGCAGTATGTCGTCTATGTTTTTAAAAGTCTGTTCAAACATTTATTGCTTTTCCTTTTTTGTTGCTTCATTCAGCCCAACACGATGTTGGGCGTTCTTGGCACGGGACTTTTTTATTTTTTTCATAGGGCTAACACCATGTTCAGTTGGCGCAGACGCGTAAGCGGATGGGCTCAACTGCAACTAAAAGTTATAATATTTTGTTCTACTTTAAAACTATATATTATGAAATCTTTATGGCATATACTGTTTAAGCTCTTCTTCTGTTGGTATCAAAGATGAATATTGTGACAATGGTGACTTTCTGACTGTTGCACTGATGTTTGCAGAAGCTAGAAGTTGTTGTACTTCTGACATTCGGGTATCAGGTGCTAATGGGCTAACAACGACTTCTTTGATCAAATCCTCAACATTGATACACCGCCGAATCCCTTTGGGTAATGTTGGGGGAGGATCATAAATAGGTCGATCATGTGGCCGGTTATTCAAGTCAAAGTGACGATTCATACCATCACCAGTATCGGTAAGCCAGATCATAGCCCTAATTTCATGTTCCCGCCAGTACTTCTCACGTTTAGTGGTAACGAATCGAACAACATTCCAACTAGTCAGATGCTTTGTCCCATATCTTATTAATCCGACCATTACTTTATCAGGTAACGGATCGAGTACTTGTTTGAGTAGATCATACCGAGAAACTATAGCTACGCCATCTTTCCCGTATCTCGCCCACATTGTCGCAGTTTCTTCGATATGTAAATGCCAACAGTTAACGTAAAATGATTGACGAAACTGGGCGAGTGAACCAATGCTGTGATCACGCTCTCGAATGTCATTAAGTTCGTACTTACTAAGATTCAAGACTCGTTCATATTCTGATGAAGGTAATCCCTCTTGTTCGTCATTGTGTTTATCAGAGCGTCGTAGATAGAGTTCTCTGGTCTGAAGCAAGTCTTGCAGCTTCCAGAATTCGATGTATCTCCAAATAGATGCCTTTTGATCTGTTGGCTCTGGATCATCTACAAAAGTTGAGACAGGCATTTATTTCTCAACACCTCCTTAATCAATCTAACGTGATTATATAGTTTTTCTTTGTTATATCAGAAAAAACTCCTTTAAACAACGTGAAACTTTAATATTTGAATGGTTATGATAGTTTGCTAACTTAATAACATGCAAATTGTAATGTTATTAAGAAAGCCGGATAATTCTTCAAAATAGTTATCCTGATTTAATGATTAACATCGGAAATCTTGAATGCTGCGGTAAGATTCAAAAACACGATTAGTGGTGTTTTACTGAAATCTGACGCCTTTCTTATCCAGGCGGAATATTCCTTAAGATAACTTCCGCCCATTCAGGCAGTTGATTAATTGCCCATACACGCCGGCCTTTCTTCACGACAGCCACTTCCTGGAATGGATTATCCCGATATGAATTATTTAACAGCCTGGCTTCGTTTACCAGAGGCAATGCAGATGCAATATTTTTCATTGCGCGGGGTATTCTGCTGTATATCTTTTCAACCGGCACACTGTGCCCTCCATTGCTTACGCGCTGGAAAACCCGTGCTTCGTTAAGCTCTGAAGTATCAAGATGAATATAGACAAGGATGATTTCGTATCCCTTTGCTCTTGCTCGAGCAACAAAATCTATCTTTGATACGTGTGAGAATACCGTTTCAAAGCAGAAGGCAGCTCCTTCGTTCAGAAGATCTTCCCGTATTTGGTCAGCAAAAGCAGCTGCTTCATAACTTACGCTTTCAGGTTTTGAGGGATTGATTTCCCCGGCAATCTCATCGGCGTTCACAAGCCTGACAGATTTCGGGGATAGAAACAATTCATGAAAGGTTGTTTTTCCAGCTCCATTACCGCCGGCTAATATCCACAACTGCTTTGACGCGGTCATGTTTGAATTTCAAATTCTCCATTGTGGAATCGCCCTGTTTTACGCTCACCAGTAACAGAATTAACCCTGTCCAGAAGGCCTGGTTTTCTTCGACTCGCCTCAAAATATATTGTAGCTGACGTGACTTTATCCGCGAGTTTACCGCTTTTGCGTTTTTTAGCAAGTGATTTAAAAACCTCTTCCGGGTCTACAGCACTCGACTTCAGTGATTCAACCTTAAGCTTTTTAAAGCCCTGTATTATGGCAAAAACGTCTTTGGGGTCCATGACACGCTCCACTGCCTTGCCTAATTCAGCCCAAAATTCGATTTGTTTAGGAGCGGACCTTTTCCTTATTAAACCTTCCCTCTGTGCAACTTTAATCAACTCGGGGTCTAATCTGATAGGACTGCTTAGAGTATTTTTCATAACTTACCACCTCCAAACAACTGCATTATGTTACTATTGTAGCATATTGCTACTTTACTGTCAATCCAGGCGCCCGGCTCCCTTTTTGAGTCTTTTCTGCTCGTACATCAGCTCATCCGCCTCAGTGAGAAGATCATCAATAGAGCATGGTTTTTTCGGGTCATAGTACGCGAGACCAACGCTCATCGACAATCTGTATTCTCGTTTGTTCTTTTCCA
>CAJVYT010000538.1 GCA_913009765.1 uncultured candidate division Zixibacteria bacterium | reverse complement strand
CAATCTGTGCATCAGGGCGGCAATACCGGCGGGACCGCTTTTTAACAGAAAATGGGCGTGATTCGATAAAAATGACCAGGCGTAGCATTGGGTCTTGGTTAGCAGGCAGGAGAATAGAGAGCCGTTCGATAAAGTCCTCACGATCTTTATCATCATTGAATATCTTTCGGCGTTCTATTCCTCTGATCATGACATGATGCAAGAGACCGGGAGTATCTATTCAGGCTATTCTGAGCATGGCCGTATGCATGCGGCCAAATATACTTTATGTCAAGCTATTTAACTATTTAAGGTCGTCCCCCTCTTCCTCCCCGGGTACGTTTTTGCCTTGACAACCGGGGGCCTTCTAAGTGTTAGCCATTTTTAATCCCGCTTGATGCGAACTTTTCCAATAATATTTTACTCGGATGATTTGCCAGTGATACTAGTTTATTTGCTAGCGCGACAGGGATAATCGAATCATCATACATGTCGCATTTTAGCCTTTGAATATTGAGCAATATTTCTTGTATGTTTTTGTATTCATTAAGGATTGGTGACTTTATAACCGACTTGTCGGCAACTGGTAGAGATAGCACAATCACTTGTCCATCGAGTGAATGAAATATAATTTTTCCACCATAATAGGAGGTGCTTCCATAATGCATTTTATGTGAATCGCCAGGAATGATGTATTTATATATGTAGTCATTGCTTAATAGAATAAACTTTCCGCTATTCAGCACTATTTTCCCTTCTTTGGGAATGCATATTTCATGTGCGTGATCGACAAACGCTCCGCTTTTTTCAAGCCCAACCAAAAACAAGTTTTTATCGTTATTGTTGATTAAATAATTGCACATTTCGCGCATGAATTCATGCAATCTTGCTGTTTGACCTGCAAAGCTAAGGGGACCATCTGTAATAAATAGTATACGTTTCAATAAAGCTGGCTGAAATTTATTAATTGAGCGAATAAAATGGGCTAGAATTATTTGCTCAACTGCTCTAGTTAAATATCCCAATATACCACCCGCACCTTGTTCATCATCTATTGCTTCATGCAATCTGAATACATCTGTAAGATAAATAAGGCCAGAACTATCATTGAATGTGTAATCATCATTCATAGCGGATCGCTTAAGTTTTACAGTTCCACTGCCCGCACCAAGCTCAGGGTGATTTGACAATTGATAACTACTTTGAGGTGATGTCTTATATTCTTGGAAGATCAGCCATGACAATGTTTCCATAAAGTTACTGCTATCCCTCTTTTTCATGAAGAAATCGTAGATAGTCTTTCTTACAGATGCAGTAAGCGAACTTTGATTTCCTGAGATAACGTTTTTTATGGGGATGGCGAGCTTAAACCGCTGAAGGTTATGTAGCTTCTGCATGTCTTCGGGGAAAATAAAGGGCTTTACAGATAAATTATCCAGATCTTCCCTATTAAATAATAGGGCACCAAATTGAAAAAATGCTATTTGAGATGAAGGGAAGCTTTTCTTTACTTCAACAGTTGTATAACCCCCATCAACAGCCAGTATGTGTTTGATAGGATTATTTACTTTTTCATCGAGCGAATAAATCAGATTCTTATCCTGCTCTTCAATCTCTGAGGCCTCTTTTGGGAAAGAGCAATTTTTGATAAATTCTTGAATGAAGGGATCTTTAATTAAATGTGTATGATTTATTTTTGCTGCCCATTCATTAGGTTTATGGCTTCGGCTCGTTGTCCCCATTCTTATAATCCCTTATTTGCTAAGAACCGATCTATCTGTACAGGCACAACAAAAGGGTTCGTATAGGTCTTCATCCTTACAAACCCTTTATCATTTCCAGAGCTGAATTTTAATAATGAACCTGTAAAATCTGAGAAATCATAATATTTCTTCAATTCTCGCATTTCATCATCATTATTAAGGTGCGCAATAAACCAATTTTGTGTATTTTTGAGTATATTCGAACTAATAGAGCTTACTTCCTGTGTGGCATAGGTCATACCCAGATGCAACTTAGCACCTTCTTTAGCCAGTCGGTTATATACGTCGGTCAAGTCTTTATCATCTTTTTTTGGGAATAGATTGTGGGCTTCCTCGAAATAGAACTGAATAAAATTATTTGGTATGTTTTCAACAAATCTTGCCATCGAGTCATTAAAGACAGCTTTGCATATACGTTCTGAAAATAATTTCTGTACGACAGGTGAACCTTGTGATAAATCGATAATCACAATTTTTCCGTTTCTTAACAGTTCTGGAATTTCTTCTTCAAATGATTTATCAATAACATTTGTATGAAGATCATGTAGTTCTTTTACTCTAAGTTTTTTATAACCGCTTACAGAGTTCTTTTCGCCAGGCTGCTTGAACCCAGTCAAAAATATCATCAATGATTTAAGGTCATCATCAGCCCACTCATAACCTTTCTTCTTTTCATAATCACTGAAAAACTTATGATCTTTGTAATTCTTCCACACCCTTTCAAACCAAGTGGTGGCTTGTTGAATGCTTATACCCTTTGATGGATCGATATCGTCGTTTATATCTTTATTTCCTGAGAATCGAATCTGAAGATTTTGCGGGACTGGAAAACCTGCTTTGTGCAAGCAACAAGGATATGCTGAGTTTATGCGTCCATAGCTAGTACACGACCAAAAATCATTAGTATTGTCTGGTTCAGATCGTTAAACTGTGACAAAATTAGTGACATAATCCCC
>CAJVYT010000537.1 GCA_913009765.1 uncultured candidate division Zixibacteria bacterium | reverse complement strand
AGACCAGCAATAGGATCGCAATGACACTTGACTTGATATGTTTGGTGGCCCCTGCACGACACTCTTCCGATCTTTTTCTTTTTTTGCTTTTTTTTTTAATGATACGGCGACCACCGAGATCTACACTCTTTCCCTACACGACGCTCTTCCGATCTGGGTCAGGTAAAAAATCATGACCTGTTTGACAGCGGGGGAGAGCATCTTCTAACTCTGTAAAAATCTGCGGAAGATGGGAATGACCAAAGAAACAGATCTTTTCGGAAAAATGCATAAATCCTTCAATTGCAGCATTTGGGGCAATTATATATCGCCATTGTTCAGGCTCAAATGGGGATGCGTGTACTAAATAAAAATTATCCAAAGAACGTGACATCTCAAATTCTGCTATTAGAGATAAATCATTATCGCTCAATTGTGTTTTTGTCCATTCTGATGACTCTTGGGCAGCAGTATTATAATGGTCTGTTGAGATTAATCCCAAGGCAGCATATTCATGATTACCCATTAGTTTAATATCACAGTACTTAGAAACTGCCTCTAAACAGAGAACCGGCTCTGCTCCATAACCTATTACATCACCGAGGCAGTGTATTGTATCTACTTTTTGCAAATCAATATCAGCAAGAACTTTAGTTAAAGCCTCATAATTCCCATGGATGTCAGAAATAAGAGCAAATTTCATTTAATGAGTTCCTTCTACAAATTTGAAAGATGACTTACCAACAGTTATAATATCACCATTTTTCAAATTGTATAATGATACTGGCTCACCGTTTACTTTTGTCTTTCCTTTTTTACCAAGGTTGGAAAGAACATAGCAATTATTTTCTTTAGAAATTTTTGCCTGAATTCCCGACAGCCAAAATCCTTTTGCTTTAATATGAACAAACTTGGCTTTACCAATAGTAACAACATCTCTGTCAAATTTGAATTCAGAAAATTCGGCATTTTCTTCACCTATTAAAACAGAACCACCGTATTTTTCTACGATTTGTTTTTCAATCTTGTCATTTTCAAGAAGTTTTTTCTGTTTTTTGGTGTTTAATACCATCGTACCGTCAAAATCAGCACCTGCATCAGTATCTTGACTTGACTGGGAGTGATATGTCAAAGAATATTTTCCAATTGTAATTATATCATCGTCTCGAAGAATTTCCTCGCTAATTTTTCTGTTATTTACAAATGTACCATTTAATGATTCGTTATCGATGACAATAGCTGCATTATCATTAAATTCAAGCATAGCATGTTTGCGTGACACCCCTCTGTTTTCCAATACGATGTCATTTTCTTTCGTCCGTCCGATTGAAAGTCTTTTTTTCTCCGTGACAATTCGTTCTATGACTTTATCGTCATACTTAACAATGAGTTCCGCCATCGGGTTATCCTTTCAGTATATTCACAAGTTTTATTTCTGATTTCTACACTAATCTAAGGAATTTGTCCCTAAATCGTTAGGTAATGCCTTGTATATAGCAGTTACTTAGTTATATTGTCGGCATGATAATTGGAAACTTAATTGTAAAAGATGGAGTATTGCTGGCTCCATTGGCTGGTGTCTCAAACCGACCGTTTCGGGTACTTTCTATCAAAGCAGGTGCCGCTTTTACATTTACGGAAATGATATCGTCAGAGGGTATTATCCGCAATCAGGAACGTACCAAACAAATGATGCACTTTAAGTCAGACGAGCAACCGATTGGAATTCAGCTGTTTGGCTCAAACCCAAAAGTAATGGAACAGGCTGCGGAAATTACGGTCAAAGAGTTCAATCCTGATTCAATTGATATAAATTTTGGATGTCCTGTCAAAAAAGTTGTTCACAAAAACGGCGGTTCAGCTATTTTGAAAGATTTGGCTCTCACCGAAGATATTATCAAGGGTACAGTAGCAGGAGCGGGTGATACACCCGTTACCATAAAAATTAGAACGGGATGGGATGAGGCTAATCCGGTATTTGAAAAAGTAGGTGAAATTGCCCAAAGAGCAGGAGCAAAAGCAATATCTCTCCATGCCAGAAGTAGGGCAAAAGGTTTTTCAGGCGATGCTGATTGGAACTCAATTAAAAAATTGAAACAAGCAGTTGATATTGCAGTAATTGGTAATGGAGATGTTAAAACTCCGCAAGATGTTGTCCGTATGAAAGAGGAAACCGGTTGTGATGGTGTTATGATTGGAAGAGCCGCAATGGGGAATCCGTTTATTTTCCAGCAAATAAATCACTACTTGAAAACCGGCGAACTGTTAGAAAATCCGTCAATAAAAGAAAAAATAAAAATGGCTCGCCTGCATGCTCAGTTAATGAAAGAGCAGTTTGGTGAAGAACGTGGTGCTAAAATGATGAGACGGTATCTCGGATGGTATATTAAAGGATTTCGAGGTGCTTCAGAATTACGTCCTCTGCTTCTTGAAGTAAACAGGATAGAAGATATCGACAAAGTTTTTGAGGACTACTTAAATAATAAATTAGATATTTTAACTTATGAAAATACTGTTTTTAACAAGAAAATAAGCTAAAAATATTGCGGACAGCAGATTCCATATATATATTAGCAGTTGACAGAAAAATATATATTTATAATATAAAGGTACACTATGAAAATTCTTAATATTGCTCTCCAAAAAGACGACAGATCGGAAGAGCGTCGTGTAGGGAAAGAGTGTAGATCTCGGTGGTCGCCGTATCATTAAAAAAAAAAAAAAAAAAAAAAGAAAAAGAATA
>CAJVYT010000536.1 GCA_913009765.1 uncultured candidate division Zixibacteria bacterium | reverse complement strand
AATGTGGTAGGAGTAGGGCGATAGATCTTGGGAAATATTCAATATTATTATTTTGTTGTTTTTTTTTTTTTAATGATACGGCGACCACCGAGATCTACACTCTTTCCCTACACGACGCTCTTCCGATCTGAGGGTAAGGCTAATATCGTACGAACGTCGTGGGTTTATTCTATACACGGCCACAATTTTGTAAAATCCATGCTTCGATTAATGCGAGAGCACGACAAATTGTCGGTTGTATACGATCAAGTGGGGGGCCCTACATGGGCCAATGGCCTCGCGCAATTAATTTGGCAGATGTGCAAAAAACAATATGTGCCAGGCATCTGGCACTGGAGCGATGCGGGAGTTGCTAGCTGGTACGATTTTGCTGTAGCAATTATGGAAGAATCGCTTTCGTTGAACATGTTGAAGCGACCCATTCAGGTTTATTCTGTGCGAAGCCAGGAGTATCAAACCCCAGCTAAACGACCTGGTTTTAGTGTATTGGACAAAACTTCTACCTGGCGAAGTTTTGAGCTAGATGTGGTTCATTGGCGTGTTGCATTAAGAAGTATGTTACAGGAAATGGATGCAGCATGATTTTTTTAATGTATCGCCCTTGTTAATTCTTGTTACTTTATTCATTGCAGAAGATCGAGAGAGGGTGCAAGGAGTTTCCACAGTGAATAATGATGAAGAATCGTTAAATAAAATAAAATCATATGGTTTTACTTACAGTGAAGTTCAATCAAAAACACTAAATGAAATATTAAATGAACCAGAGTCTAATTGTAAAATTGATTTTATTTCAATAGATGTCGAAAGGACGCGAGCTAAACGTTCCCAGGGGTTTCCCTATTGAGCGCTGGTCGCCCACAATATTTATTATTGAAGATAACCCAAGCTTTCGATGACTGAAGCTATTATTACCGGGGTAACGGGTCAAGATGGGTCATATTTGGCTGAATTGTTGCTTGGGAAGGGGTATCGTATTATTGGCGCCGTTCGAGATGTGGAAAAAGCAGAAAAGTTACTGCCAATGTCATTAAGCAACAAAGTTAAGCTTGTCGAGTGGGACATGCTGGATCAGAAGCAAATGGTGCAGGTTTTGTTGCAATACCAACCCGCAGAGTTTTACAATTTTTCTGCGTATTCCTCCGGTTCGGGTATGTATGATGACCCTGTTGGAATTGGTGATGTGAACGGTCTGGCCGTGGCCCGCATTCTGGAGGCCATTCGTGAAGTAGATGCAAATATTCGATTCTGTCAGGCGTCCAGTAGCGAAATGTTTGGTGAGGCGACGGTGACCCCCCAGTCTGAAACAACGGCCTTTAGACCTCGGAGTCCATACGGGGCTGCAAAACTTTATGCACATTCGATGATTCAGATTTATCGGCAGCGTGATGGTTTGTTCGCATGCTCAGCGATTTTGTTTAATCACGAGAGCCCTCGTAGAGGTTTAGGCTTCGTAACAAGAAAAATTACGCATGAGGCAGCCAGGATAAAACTAAAGCTTACAAATGAAGTTAATCTTGGTGATCTGGATGCACGTCGGGATTGGGGGTTTGCAGTCGACTATGTACGTGCAATGTGGCTTATGTTGCAGCAGCTACAGGCCAGTGATTACGTGGTGGCGACAGGGGAGACACACTCGGTGCGTGAGTTATGTGAATGTGCTTTTGGACACCTGGGAATGGATTACCGCGACTATGTGCGCGGAGACTCCACCGATTACCGTCCAGCAGAACCAATACAATTGGTGGGAAATAATGAAAAAGCGAGAAAAGAATTGGGCTGGTCTCCGGAAATTGAATTCCATAAGCTGGTTCATATGATGGTGGATGCCGATCTTCGAATGCTCAGTGATAAAATCAAGAAAACTAGTCAAGACAGACAATAATGTATAAAAAAACTAAAAAGTGTCGAATATGTGGTAATACAAATCTTGAGCGTGTACTCGACCTGGGAGAACAAATGCTAACGGGGGTATTTCCATGTGAGAAAACGGAAAAAATTACAACAGGTCCACTACGTCTTGTGAAATGTTTCGGGGGTGATGAAGTATGTGGTCTCTTGCAGCTGGAGCATTCCTACGATCTGGATGAGATGTATGGTATGAACTATGGCTATCGTTCGGGTCTTAACAGAAGCATGGAGGCTCATCTTCAAGGCAAGGTGAAGAAAATCCTTGGGCAAGTTGATTTGCGCGAGGGTGATCTTGTGATAGATATCGGCAGTAATGACAGCACCACATTACAGGCATATCCATCTACTGGTCCTGTGCTGGTAGGATTCGATCCGACAGGTATTAAATTTCACGAACATTATCCATCACACGTTCAATTGATTCCGGATTTCTTTTCTTCTGCGCTATTGGCCGAACGCTTCCCAGAAAAAAAGGCAAAAATCATCACTTCGTTTTCTATGTTCTACGATTTGGAGTCCCCAATAGACTTTATGCACGAAATTCACAATATACTAGCCGACGATGGTATTTGGGTATTTGAGCAAAGCTATATGCCGACTATGCTTGAAACAAATTCATACGATACGGTTTGTCATGAACATCTGGAGTTTTATGCACTACGTCAGATTAAGTGGATGGCGGATCGTGTGGGTTTTAGAATCATCGATGTTGAATTTAACGACGTGAATGGTGGTAGTTTCTCTGTTACAGTTAAAAAGACATCGAAAAATGAAACCGATACTGTTGATGTACAAAAGATCCTTGAGAACGAGCATA
>CAJVYT010000535.1 GCA_913009765.1 uncultured candidate division Zixibacteria bacterium | reverse complement strand
CGGTGTACACCGCCGCCAAGGCCGGACTCATTAGTCTGACCAAGGCCCTGGCACGGGAACTGGCCCCGGAGGTACGCGTCAATGCCGTGGCCCCCGGCGCCATCCTGTGGCCGGAAAACGACCTCGATGAAATGGCGAAGCAACGCATTGTCTCCCGCATCCCGCTGAAACAACCCGGTAGCCCGGAACATGTCGCCAGCACCGTACGGTTTTTGATTCGTGATGCGGATTATATTACCGGGCAGATTATTGCGGTGGATGGGGGAAGGTTGGTGGTTTAGGTTTATCGAATTTAGTCTTTATGGCTCGTTTCTTTCTCTATGATAGAGAACCTCTACTTATAGTTATGCGGTAGTAAATAAGGTAAATCTAAATATGAGTATTATATCTAACGCTAAAGAGATCGCTGACCTGGTTAAAAAACTAGGGGATATTGAGCTTTACAGGAAAATCGTTGAACTAGAAGGTGAAATAATTGAGCTTACATGTGAAAAACGAGAGTTGGATGATGAATTAATAAAATTAAATGCCCTTCTAAAGACCTCGAAGGAAATGAATTTCAAGGAGCCATTTTATTGTGTAGAAGGTGATAGCACACCGTTTTGTCCACGCTGTTGGGAAGCGGATAAAACCCAAGTGCACTTGAATGATACAAACACCATAGGGTCACCTTGGAAATGTCCAAACTGTAAGTCAGGGTTTAGTAGGTCTAAGTAATTTCGCATATAGATATTTCAAATCAAGGCGTCAGGGTGTTTGATTGTATAGCTGTTTTATCGATAAAAGGGGACGGAGGGATTGAGCAATCTGATTTTAGGCCTCATATATAGTTATATGTATACAAACTAGATAATGCCTATGAAAAATAGATATGTTTAAACTACACGAAACAATTGAATTCAACGGTGATGAATATGTAATTGATGAATTTCTTGGCCAAGGTGGAATGGGCCAAGTTTTTTCTATTATAAACAAAAAGGATAAGTCAAAGCTTGCTCTAAAATCTCTTCAATATTTCATTCCAGATGACAGCCATCACCGCTCATTAATAAATGAATGGGAGAAAGCACAAACAATTAGTCATTCAAATGTTATCAAATACATCGGGTTCCATGATGGGCTATCCGAGCCAAAAATGCCCTATTTGATTATGGAGTTCGCAAATGGTGGTTCGTTAGAAGATTTCTTGATGTCCCAAAATGAGCTCTTGAGTGAGGAAGACTGCCTGGATATTTTCCATCAAATTATTGATGGTATGGAAGCGGTTAATAGTGTTCTAGTTCATCGAGACATAAAGCCAGATAATATTTTTATCGATAAAGGGGTTTTCAAAATTGCTGATTTTGGTTTAGCAAAAATTGCATCAGAGAAGACCCGCACAAAAACTTTTAAGGGTTGGGGCACAGAGCCGTACATTGCGCCAGAAGCATATCGGTCCGAAACGAACACAATTCAAATGGATATGTATTCTATAGGCCATGTTTTTTATCAAATTGCTGGGATGAGACATGCATTTGGTTCCCCATCAGATTGGGAACAAGCTCATTTAACAGCTGTAGCTAGTCCAGTAAGCAACTTTAATCCGGGGATATCACCTAAAGTAGTTGCTGTAATTCATAGGTTGATTGAGAAAAGGCCAGGGAATCGTTATGACTCTTGGGAGAATGTAAGAGATGATCTGGCAGGCTCCGCCAAGAATGTAGGCGGTCATAAATCAACAATAGATAGGATATTGGGAAATAAGAACGCAAGAGATACCGAGAAACAAAAACAATTGTCAGCTCAGAAAGTGGCAAAGGATGAGGAAGAGAGAAAATCAGGCCTAATTGGTTATCAGTTTGAAAATGAGATCATAAAGCCTTTGAGTGAGTTTGTGAGTGATTTTAATGAGGTATCAGGCTCAAGCCAAGAGATGAGTTTATCGAAGAATTCACGAGGTGGAGATGTAGATTGCAGGATAACGTTTGATGACAAACTTATTACAATATGGTTTCATAAAATTGACGATACAGATATTTTAGTAAAACAAGGAGTTAATGACTGGGGAGATTCATTTCAGCGTACGGTTGAGCCAGAATTAAATGGTAAGCATGTATTAGCCTGGGGAGGCATGGTGACCAGTTCTCATAGCGGCTTGAATATTGTGTTAACTTCGGCTGAGTCTGGTGATTATGGTGACTGGTTTATGTTAACTAATACGCATTCCGCGTTATGTAATAGGCAAGATCTTAACGACTATAGACCAGATCCTTTTGCTTTTACAAAAAGTGAATTAATTAAAGAAATACATACAGTGAAAATGCTTCACATATATAGCACTACTGTCACTCCTCTTGATATAAATAAAATCGTAGAATTCATTAGTGATGCGTTTTAGAAAAATGGGGAAGAAAAATGGGGAAGAAAAATGGGGACGGATTTATTTTTTGATAAAATCCTGGGCATGGACGCTGGTAGTGATAGTAAAAGGAGACGGAGGGATTAAGCTTTCACACTTTATTCTGGATATTCCTGACTTCCTTCTTAAGGGCCTTGAAGAACGAGCGTATCCGGTTTGCGTTGGTGCCGCCATCACCGTTATCTCCGGCACGGGAAGTGGATCGCATGTCTATCCGGCTCCTGTTTTTACCGATTTTCCTGATATGAATAACCACGTCATCACTAAAGCCAAACCAGAATGTTCTTTCTGTGGCCTCTATATGTTTTTCTTTACGGTTGTGCTTCC
>CAJVYT010000534.1 GCA_913009765.1 uncultured candidate division Zixibacteria bacterium | reverse complement strand
CATCATACATCTCCTTCGACTTCTCATTTTTTTTTTTTTTTAATGATACGGCGACCACCGAGATCTACACTCTTTCCCTACACGACGCTCTTCCGATCTAAAAACGATAATTGAACACTCTATGTCAAACTTAAAAAAACTATTCAGCAGGTTTCGGATAATGCTACCCTATAAGATTTTATTAGACTTTAAAAAGAAATAAATTAGTAGAAATTTAATAACTTGTAGTATTAGCTAATAGTTTGTTGATTCTAATTATTTTACTTCAATCAACTGCTTCCAGTCGGTGGTGTATTTTGGAGTTCGTTTTTCGCATTTCATTTTCCATGGACGGGTTCTGCCCTGTGAGGCATAGGTCAATGTACCCGAACCGAGTTTGTCATTGAGCATATCCAAAGTAGTCATGATTTTTTTATTCTTAAAATCATCTCTGTTGTCAAATAGCGTTGCCTGAATTTGGTTATCAGGAATTAAATCATCAAGCATCACACCTGCTTTTTTATATTTATATCCATCCCGAAATATTTTATCCACTCCATGCATAGCGTAGTGCATAAGTTCAGCTGTATTTGAGGTGCCGTGCGGAATTTTTATCGTAAGCGAATTAGAATACTGTTTATCCTGTTTTGAAAATGGATTTGTCAGCACAAAGATTGTCAGTATCCGTGTCGCCAAGTTTTGTTTACGCAAACGTTCGGCGGCATTGGCTATATGAGCCGAAACCGACTCACGCAGTTCGTTTAACTCAGTAACTTTTCGACCGAACGACCGAGATGAAACCACACTTTTTCGTTTGGGTTCAACCGTTTCAAATCGCTGACAGGAAATCCCCCGTAGTTCGTAGACAAGACGTATTCCAACCACACCCATTTGTTTACGGATAAGTGTATCATCGGTATCCCGCAACTGTCGAGCGTTTTTGATTCCTTGAGCGACTAATCGTTTGCCATGCTGTTGTCCGATTCCCCAAACATCCCATACATCGACTCGTTCAAGAGCTTGGTCTATATAGGAAGAGTCGACTAAGTTAAGAACTCCTCCTGTTTTGACAGATTTTTTGGCTAAACGGTTGGCTATTTTTGAAAGAGTTTTGGTGCGAGCCATTCCAATTGAGACTGGAATACCTGTCCATTTCAGCACTGTCGCTCTGATTTGTCGGGCATATTCGGTCAGGTTTTTGAACCCGTCAATACGGTCACATCCTTTGAGATTCAAAAAAGCTTCATCTATAGAATAGATTTCAAATTCGGGAGCAAATTGGGCAAGAGTTGACATCACCCGTCGAGACATATCACCATAGAGAACGTAGTTGGATGAAAAAACATGCACTCTATTTTTTTCTATAATATCTTTGAATTTAAAATACGGCTGTCCCATCCCAACACCAAGTGCTTTGACTTCGTTGGAACGAGCAACGATACATCCGTCATTGTTTGAAAGCACCACAATGGGTTGGTTGGCAAGTTTTGGGTTAAAGACCCTTTCACACGATGCGTAGAAATTGTTACAATCGACTAAGGCATAGACCGAGTTTAGGGCATCATTATTTTGGGGAATACCAAGTTCTATGGGTATGTGGAGATTTACGTTCATAGTTTGTGTATGATCCGTAGGTCGGGTTCCCAGCGAACACCGATAGGTGGATGCAGAACCCGACAAAGGGCTAGCCTTTCCTTAATTCATTAATCCAGATATTATATTCTCCTGGAGCCATACTTAAATCTGACCAACCTAGCATTCGTAAAAATATGCGCGATAGGATATACTCCAACCTTACAGATTCCTTTAATAATACAATATCATCAATTTCAGTTCTTGAGTGAAACAGCTTATTACGTATGCTGATAAAAGGATATACATCGGCTTTTATTGGATATAAATCTGAGATGTCTATGTCATAATGGTCAAATAAATTTTCAAGAACTCTTTTTAATGATACCCTATTCAATTCAGACAATTTTTCAATCATAAATTTTGATTCATTATCCGATAAACTTTTTTGAATTACTTCCTTTAAATCTTTGCATATCTTCGAAAATTTTCCATTTGTAATAATTTTTGTCAATTTTTTATTCTTACCATGAATATCTTTTATCTTCTCTAAAGCTAAAAACAATAAAATAAATTGCTCATCAATTGGTTTTTTATAATCCATTCCATCCAAATAGCCATTAAATGACAAGTCCGGGTTGTCTTTATCATAAAAACCTATCGGCTCAAACCCCCTGCCTCCATTCCAATCTTTAGTCTCCGATGCATCAATATCGTTCATCAGGATATAATGGACATTCAGGTTCGAACTGATATTCTGTAATTCTGTGACATTGGATATCTGATACGGATCCCTGATGGAGCCGTCTCCACCTGCGAACATGGGCTCCATAATATCTGGCTGGCCTACAGAAACTCCCGTCAGAAATACGCTAAATGATACTGTGCTCATTAACAATGCTGTTAAAATTGTGGCAATTTTGGTTTTCATATCATTCCCTCAACATGTTTATGGGCACAGTTAATATTATCTCTGTTATGAAGGTTTTGTAAACTCATCAAAAAATAAAAGGGTGCGAGATAAGCACCAGCTCAAAGTTACTAAGCCAGTCTTTTTGTGATTGACCACCAGAGCCAGTCTCCCTTATCGTTCTGTCCGACGGGAGCACCTCATTTATTTTATTGTTGAGATATGGTGCTCCCATCTCGCCTTGAAGTTATCGAATAACATTGTAACGCTTC
>CAJVYT010000533.1 GCA_913009765.1 uncultured candidate division Zixibacteria bacterium | reverse complement strand
ACTACCTGCGGTACCGGATACATAAAACTCAGCTGCCAACCCGGCAGTTGTCTTTGGAATTGTTTTAGGTATGCCGGGGTATACCGTACCAAAGGTAAGATTATTGTTTACGGTTACATTTTGAGCACACAGGTTTACACCGATAAACATAAGACAAAACAATACAACTATAATCTTTCTTTTCATATATTTAAACTATACATTTCGTTTTTTTATGTCAATATTAAAGAAAGCAGAGAAAAATATATTTTCTTCTTTTATTGACAGATATAACTTGTATACTATATATATGAAGAGTTCTCAAAACATACATACTGAAATTGAGATAAAACTTGCTCTGCCATCTTTCTGTGACTATCTCAAATTAATTGGTTTTATCGGTAAAGCCGACTCTGTCATAAATCAGAGAAATATTTTTTATGATACCGACACACAAGAGATTTCAAAACTTGGATACGCCTTAAGACTTCGTATTGAATCAAACAGAGGTATAGTAACTCTCAAATCAACGACTATTCAAAAAGGAAAAGCTGCTGTAAGAGATGAAATTGAAGAAACGGTTTCGATTGAACAAGCAGCTGATATATCTCAAACCGACAGCTTACTTTCTTTAGACATTGCCCCAATCAGGTTTTTACTTGCTCAATCAAAAAATCTCAAAAATATAAAACCGATTCTGCAGTTTGCCAATGAACGGATTAAAAAAGAAATACTGCTCAACAATCGAGCTTATCTTTTTGAAGTTGATAAAACTATGTATGTTGATAGCTCCGTTGATTATGAATTAGAAATTGAACTCGCCACTATTGATGAAATCGATTTCGCTGTTACTGATATACAGCATCTGTTTAAATCATTAGAAATAGATTTTCTTGCCATGAAAAAATCAAAATTTGAGCGGGCGTTAGAAATCGCCGGACTAAAATAATCTTATTGCTGTTTTTCAATATAATATTCTAATAATACTAAAAATGAATCTGTGGGATAATATCCTGCCTGTATCCTCCCAAAATATCTGTTATCAGAATCCAAAATCAATAATGACGGTACCCCTACCAAATTATATTTTTTAAAAAATATGTTCCCGGTAATCAAAGAATCCTGAAATTGGATAAGTGAATCATTGGAGGTGCTTATTCTGGCAATATTGTAGAAACTGTTTAAAGTAACTATCACCGCTGAATCTTTGAATGTATTGTTTTCCATCAAAATACCATCAGAACAGGCATCATCGGTAAAATATATAATCGAAAGCAAGTTTTTCTGAACCAATGTATCATAAAACAGAGAAGTGCTGACCCAATCAATTTCTGTATAATTAGCAAAATTACTTATATCAGCAGTATCCAAACCGGGTTCTGAAGGGTTTGAACAGCTTTGCAATAAAACCGTTAAAATCAGGAAAAACGCTGTAAATAAAGGCTTTTTCATGTTCATAATGTACATATTACTATATCGGTCAGGCAAGATTTAAATCTTTAATATTATTATTAATAAAATCTGAATATTTCTTCTTGAAATTCAAATATCAAATTATATATTATAATGAGTAAAGCATTGAGGAGCTTATTCTATGAGCAGTAATGGACTTTTATGTTGGAATTGTGGTAAACCAACCGGAATAACCGGTCGAGTAATGCGTTCGGACAGCTGTGTTGATTGTCTTACCGATTTACGATGCTGCCGAGGATGCCGTCATTTTGACCCTTCAAGAAACAAACAATGTCGAGAAACAATAGAATCAACTGTCACCAATAAAGAAAAAAACAATATGTGTGATTTTTTCCAAAAACGTGATGCCGATAAAATAGCCGGCGGTGTTTCACATCAGCGAGATTCAAAAGTAGACAAAAAGAAAAGTTTCGACGATTTGTTTAAAAATTAACGGAACTGCTAAGTTATTGTTTTACCTGTTATTGTCGAACAATTACTGCTTCATATAAATAAACTTTCTTTAATTCAGTCGAAGGTCGGGTTCTTATATCCACCTATCGGTGGCTTTGTGAACCCAATCTACACGAACTGTTTTTAATGTCATTTCCGTGAAAATGAGAATCCAGCTTTTTGAACTTTTTTGCTGTAATCTTATAATGGTATTTAAGTTACAGCAAAATGTGTTCGTTTTTTGAAATAGCGTTTATTTTTTTCTTTGCCTTGTTCGGTTGTTGGTCCGGTTGATTGTTTGGCGTTTTCTCGGTTGGCTTTGGTTTGTTTTGATATGGTCATATTTTTCCTCTTGGGTGATGATTTTATTAATGAAGAGGAGTTAGTTTTTTAGGGTGATGTTGTAGGGAAAGTGGGAGATGTTATGAAGGCAGACGAGGACGTCTGCCATGCACAGAATGCGTCGTCGGGAACACCCTTTCCCGACGATTAAGCAGTCAGGAAAAGTTCCTGACTGCTCAAGTAGTGACAATTTGGACTTTATCAACAAGCCTCCAAGCTCAGGATGACTTGAAATCTTACAACCCTTTAATCCAAGTTGAGAGATATTTGTCAGCAACTTTTGGATTATACCGAATTGTTCCAATCAGTTTATGTGATTTAATGCCGGCAACAATAACACCATAGGTGCTGTCTTTAAATGCTATCGAAAATGTGGAATCAAACTTGAATCGATTAAACGATTCCACAACTTCACCATTTTGATGAGCAAACTGTTTGAGATACTTAAATTTCTCACCAGTTTGATCCATTGTCAAAAAGAGTGTCAAGGTGTCACTACCGATGAGATAG
>CAJVYT010000532.1 GCA_913009765.1 uncultured candidate division Zixibacteria bacterium | reverse complement strand
GTACTGACCACAAGGTCTTTAATGATAAGAGCTGTTGTTCCTGTTCAAAGGTGTCCAGGGCATAATGCCATTCCTGATTAAACGCTAATTGTTTTTGGGTACGTTCATCGGTCAAATCAAATATCTGCTGTAAAACAACAGCGCCCATGCAGGTCACCAGGTCTTTACTGGGACGTCCCATCTGATCGGAATAGTTTTCCGCCAAACGGTGGGCTGGTAATTTGGGTAGAACATACTTGCGAAAGATACCGGCCCAGCTCTTTTCCAGCAGGCTTACCTTTCTATCGGACAGGGAGCCACGCCATGTTTCCATACCCGGAAAAGTCAAATTGTTGCGATTGCGATAGTACTGCATAGATGCAAATAACCCCTTGTTATTTATGGGTATAAGTTACAACCAATCAACAAAATATCCAAAAGAAAAGTTAACCTAACTTATTGTTTATCTGTAAGTTATTATGCATGAAGACTTTTTACGAGATCGTCAAATATGTATTTTTATCAAATTCTATTTTCATTTCAGCCCTTTATAAAGTTCGTAACCTAACGATATCTATGTTCCTCTTTGCCGGCAGGCAAAACAATGGTAATGTTTTGGAAAATAAACCCCAAACCAACAAAGAGGAACAAGTATGAAGATGAATAAAAGTGTACAGACATTAGCTGAAAAGCGTGAATATGTTAAGGGGAAAATAATCATCGGGATTGATCCGGCCAAGGATAAACACCAGGTTAGGATATTAGATAGAGAGAATATCCCTTTAAATAAGACCTTTCCATTCAGGAATAATTACCAGGGGTTTCATCAGGTGTTATGGAAAAAGTTACGCCATTGTCTTGGATCAGAGATAGAATTCAAGACCGATATCGTGTTTGCCGTTGAAACCGCCTGCGATTTGTGGCAGCCATTGGTTCATTACCTGTACACCAATGGTTATTTAGTTGTAAGGGTCAGTCCCTTATCAACCTACCATGCCCGGGTATTAACCGGAAACAGCTTTACCAAGACCGATCCGAAAGACGCCCTTGTTATTGCCACCAATGCCGCTAATGGTAATTTTACCATACATAGTGAACATGATGTCAATCTCCGGTCAATGCGGACGTTGAGTATCACGTCAGATAAACTGCGTAAGGATCTGGTAAAGAATAAAAACCGGATTGTTTCCTTTATCAAACGCTATTTCCCGGAGTTTATCACTGTCTTAAATCCTGAGACACTCACTGCCCGGTACTTGCTAAAGAAATACTTTCTGCCACAACATTATCTTGATTTGGATATGGAAACAGAAACAAAAGTGATTATGGAGATATCAAAGAGTCAGCATGGAAAAGGAACCCTTGGGTCTCTTCAACAAATGGCGGAGAAAACAATTGGCGTCCGTTGTTGTGATGAGGTCGAAGAAAAAAGTTTACACCTGAGTCTTTTCTGTTGGCTGAATCAATTGGATCTTATAGAAGAGCAAATGGGGCTTATTGAATGTGAACTCATCCGGCTTGCCAAACAGTATTCGGCTTATTACTGTGTCAGAAGTTTAAAAGGCGTATCCGATAAGATGGCCGCTTTATTTATTGCAGAGACCAGAGCATTAAAACATGTCACGCATTACAAACAAATCCAGAAGATGGCAGGGACGAATCTAAGATTAAATACTTCGGGATATTACCGGGGACGTAACCGGATCAGCCATATCGGTAACAGCCGTTTACGCTGGATAGTTTTCATCATGGCCAAGGAAACGGCCAAGTACGTTCCGGAGGTAAGGGTAAAATATCTTAAACGACAATTGAAGCGACGTAATTATCTGAAAAACACCATCGCCTGTACATCCAGGGTATTACAATTGATACTGTCATTAACAAAAGAAGAACGCTTATACAAACCCCATCTTAATCCAGAGCTTGAAATTACCTGTCAGCGCTTAAATAAAGAATATGAAAACCTGAAGCGTGGCAGATTGACAGCCGCCTGAAAAAGGCGCAGCTCTTTGACAAATTAAAAAACCCGGGTACTAGTCCAGTAGTTCCAGGTTTTGCCGGAACGCCGATCTTGAGCATTGTGGAAGGTTCTGACAGGAATCAGGACGCTTCGTCTAACTGATTTTTCGGCGCTCCGGCCTCTTTGAATAGCAGATCAGAATATTAGTTCAAAACAAAAAACAACGCAAGTAAGAATGGCTTGAGAGGCCCCATTCCGGTAATCCGGGATGTGAATGATTTCGGTAAAACCAAGTGAACTCACCTGGGAGAGGTGCGCCCGGAACAGGAAGAAAAACATCAACATTTAACCCGAATCAGGCTGTTTTTAAGAGATTTATCTTAAATACTTTAAAAACCCTTTATCTTTTCCTTGCTTTCATGGCAAGTAGGCAAAGCTTACCGGCGCGTGGGATTATGCCGATTAACATTTTGCCTGGTTTGCACCTCATTTTTGGTAAATCCTTGTTTTCGCGGAGCCAGCCCCACAAGTCCGGTACAGCGAAAGTCAGACCCCGGCAATTATGATAAATGGAAGATCGTTCTTTGAGGTTCATTATTAGTACACCCAAACTACAGCTTTACTATTTACATTCTCTGACTTAAACATATTTTAGCCGCCAAACATTTTTAAAGGTTGATAATAATACGGACAAATGTAACGGAAAACATTGTGATTGCCAATAACGTATCCATTCCGTTGACAATTAGTCACCTCTCATTTAATAAGCACAATATCTTTTTGTCCTTCATTAGGAAAAGCCT
>CAJVYT010000531.1 GCA_913009765.1 uncultured candidate division Zixibacteria bacterium | reverse complement strand
TTGGTATTGGTATGCTCTTTGATTATTTTTATTTTTTTTATTTTTTGTGTGTTGTTATTATTTTTTTTTTAATGATACGGCGACCACCGAGATCTACACTCTTTCCCTACACGACGCTCTTCCGATCTCTTTTCACCGGTAGAACAATTCGTGCCGCCTTGAATCAGATTGTTGATTTTGGCAGACCAAAAACTATTCAACTGGCAGTTTTAATTGATAGAGGGTTTAGAGAATATCCTATCAAAGCAGATTATGTCGGAGTCAATATCCCAACATCAAAAGACGACAAGGTTCTTCTACATGTAAAAGAAAAAGAAAAATCAGATAAAGTCTCAATCGTGCGTCATGCAAAATCGAATGTGAAAAAGAAAAATGCCAAAGGAGGGAAAAAATGAGCCGGCTATCCTCCCGACATCTTTTGGGACTTGAGGGTGTACCCAAAGAAGATATTATGATGATATTGGAAACATCAAATTCCTTTCGTGAAGTATTAGAACGTCAGGTTAAAAAAGTTCCAACGTTGCGAGGTGTGACAGTTTTAAATCTTTTTTATGAAAACTCAACGCGTACGCGTATCTCATTTGAACTGGCAGAAAAAAGGCTATCTGCCGATACTATCAATTTTTCAACTTCGACATCATCAGTGAAAAAGGGTGAGTCGCTCCGTGACACTGTTCAAAATATTGAAGCAATGAAACTTGATATGGTTGTGGTGCGTCATGGTTCTACCGGAGCTCCATATTTTTTAACACAGTGTATGGATGCCAATATTATCAATGCCGGTGACGGTGCTCACGAACATCCGACTCAGGCACTTCTTGATATGTATACAATCTGGAAGAAATACGGAAAATTTGCCGGACTGCGTGTTGTGCTTGTCGGTGATGTAAAACATTCTCGTGTGATTCGTTCAAATATATGGGGACTCAAAGCGGTTGGAGCATCGGTAGCTCTCTGCGGTCCTTCTACACTTCTTCCGGTTGAAGTGGAAAAATTTGGATGTGATGTCTATACTAATATTGATAAAGCTCTCGATGGTGCCGATGTTGTCAATGTCATGCGGATTCAACTGGAACGTCAGCAAGGCGGCATGTTTCCATCACAGCGGGAATATACAAACCTTTTTGGAATTAATAAAGAACGATTAAAACTATTAAATAAAAATTTCACTGTCATGCATCCGGGACCAATGAATCGGGGTGTCGAAATTTCATCGGAAGTTGCCGATGGTAAAAATTCGGTTATCTTAAGTCAGGTTACCAACGGTCAGGCGGTTCGTATGGCAGTGCTTTATCTTTTATCCGGTAAACGGGAAGAGGGGGATGCATAGATGACCAGTAAAAAATATGATTTAGTAATAGTAAACGGTCGGGTTATCGACCCTGCTTTAGGGTTTGGCAAAGATGCTCATGTTTTTATCAAAGACGGAAAGATTGCAAAAATCGAGGTGCCGTCATCAAAGACTGAAAGTGAATTAAAATCATTTGATAAAGACCAAATTATTGATGCTACAGGTAAAATAGTTGTTCCGGGGCTTATTGATGTTCATGTTCACTTAAGAGAACCGGGGCGAGAGGCTGCCGAGACGATTGTATCAGGCTGTAAGGCTGCTGCTGCCGGTGGGTTTACGTCAGTATGTTGTATGCCAAACACTACACCAAGAATTGACAATCAGGAAACAGTTAAGTTTGTGCAGGACCGTGCCAAAGTTGCCGATGCTCGGGTTTATGTAGTTGGTGCAATTACTAAAAATATCGAGGGAAAAGAGCTTTCAGAAATTGGCGATTTAGTTAATATGGGATGTGTGGCAATTACCGATGATGGTTACTTTGTGCAGAACCCGGAAATCATGCGTCGTGCTTTAGAATATGCTAAAATGTTTAATATCCCAATCATGCAGCATGCCGAAGATAAATATCTCTGTGGCGGCGGTGTCATGAATGAATCATACGAGTCAACTCGTTTAGGACTTAAAGGTTCACCGGCTGTTGCTGAAGAAATAGCAGTCCTCAGAGATATTGCTCTCACCAGACTTGTCGGCGGACGGCTGCATGTGCAGCATGTGTCGTGTAAAGAAGCAGTCGATGCTATTCGTGATGCCAAAGCAGAAGGGATTGATATAACAGCCGAAGCAACTCCGCATCATTTGGTCTTAACCGATGAAGAAATCGGCAAAGAGTTTAATACAAATTTACGTGTTAATCCGCCACTGAGAACTATGACAGACAAAGAGGCTGTTATTGCTGGACTGGTTGACGGTACTATTGACTGTATCGCATCTGATCATGCACCGCACTCGGATGAATCCAAAGATTGTGAGTTTGACCAAGCTCCTCCGGGGATGATTGGACTTGAGACCACAATCGGTTTGATTAAGACACATATTATTGACAAAGGTTATATGAGTTGGGCTGATGTTGTTCGCAAGATGACATCGAATCCTGCTAAGATTTTAGGTTTGCCCGGTGGCAGTCTTGCTGATGGTTCCGATGCCGATATTACTATTATTGACCCTGATAAAAAATGGACGGTCAAAGCTGATAAGTTTCAGTCGAAATCTTCAAACTCTCCATTTATCGGGAAGATCGGAAGAGCGTCGTGTAGGGAAAGAGTGTAGATCTCGGTGGTCGCCGTATCATTAAAAAAAAAAAGAACAACCAACAAAATTTGACGATACTCAAGAAAGCATCAAACGCAATCTCTCACAGCATCTCCGCTCTTTCCCAGTGGATGCCTCCTACAATCTTGCACCATCATCCTTCATACCTTTCCTT
>CAJVYT010000530.1 GCA_913009765.1 uncultured candidate division Zixibacteria bacterium | reverse complement strand
GTAGAAGCAGCAATTCCTTCCATATCCAGATTAAGCAGCAAAGATTCTCCTTCTACAGATTCAATGGAGATATTGACATTGTTAGGAAGTCTTTTTGTAGAGTGCCCATTTAATCGGACATGTTCAATTTTCTCAAAGATACCTTTTATTAATTTATCTCGCAAAATAGTCAATTTCTTTGCCTCTTCATTCATTGAATTTTTCGCAATCTCTACTGCTTTACCGAACCCAATAATAGCTGGGACATTTTCTGTAGATGCCCGGCGCCTTCTTTCTTGTTCCCCTCCGTGCATGAATGAGACCATTCTCGTGCCTTTTCTTATATAGAGCGCTCCAATCCCCTTAGGTCCGCATAACTTATGGCTGGACATACTGAGTAGGTCTACATTAAGCTCGTCTACGTTTATGGGGAGGTGCCCAAAGATCTGGACAGCATCTGAGTGAAAACAGATTTCTTTTTCTCTGGCAATTTTACCTATTTCTGTTATTGGTTGGATTGTCCCTATCTCATTACTGGCGTGCATAACGGATATAAGAATCGTCTTATCAGTAATCGCCTTTTTCACGGCCTCCGGGTCTAAGAGCCCATCTTCGTTTACAGGAAGGTAGGTTACTTTAAAACCAATCTTCTCTAAAAATTTGCAGGACCTAATTACTGCATGGTGTTCAATAGATGATGTAATAATATGATTTCCTTTATGCTGATTGGCATAGGCTACACCTTTTATAGCAAAGTTATCACTTTCTGTGCCTCCGCTGGTAAAGATAATCTCTTCCTGCATTGCGCCTAAAAAAGAGGCTATTTTTTCTCGTGCCTCATTAATAGCTGCTTTGCCTTCCTGTCCAAAGGAGTGAATGCTTGAAGGGTTGCCAAATCTATCAGTAAAATATGGTAACATTGTCTTTACTACTTCCGGATCCGTAGGTGTAGTAGCCGCATAGTCGAGGTATACTTTCCTCATCTTTTATTATCTCCTTTCAAAGTTTCATTCATACTACCTGTTCTATATCCTTCCAAATCAACTGTTACATAAGTACCCAAATTCCTATTTAGCCCAGCAAATACAGAGATTTAAAGAGAATTAGGGATTAATTCTTAGTAAAGCTACTTACTTCTGCCAAGAATTGTCTTTCAAATCCCTACAATTCACTCAAAAAAATGTTTTATGCCGGTTTTTTCTTAATTACAGGCGCACCTCTCCTATACACACTCCACATAACCCGATTTGTTTCTTAACAATTAACACATTATTATCAATTGCGACTTACAGCTTCTGAATAGTTCATATGTCTCATTTGTCGCATTAATGATATTACAATAAAACTGTCTTCCTGTTTTGATTATTTTTCCGCATACATTGATAAATTGATACCGCATTCTTTTAAGTGTCCACTTTCTTGCTGATTTCCCTAAATAAAATAACTTCATGATTTGCGCAATGTTGTGGGCAATAATTCCCATTAAAAAATATCCCCGATTTTCCTCAAATTCATGACTCGGCGTATAGTCACATCCCAATCCTGCCTTGATTTCTCTATTGCTGTGCTCTATGGTTCCCATCCGTCCATTATGTATCTCCAGCCACCCCATTCCATCAATCTCATTATTATTCGTTCCTATTGCATGATAACAAAAAGGACTATCATCAAATAAATCAGGGGCTGGATTTCTCCACCGTAATATCATCATTCTCATTGATATGCCTTCTTGGGTTACATACACTGTTTCTGCCCATTCCGTTCCTGTTTGTTCCTCATATCTTCCAGCCAATGGTTTCCAATCTTCTTTTTTTATCACTCCTATACACGCTTTCACCGCCTCGTTTTTGTCCAGACTTATGTAATACTCTATATTCTCTTCATTACACAATTTAAATATTTTATTCTGATGCGATGCTGAGTCACTTCTAAATCTCTTTATCTTTTTTCCAGCAGTCTTTGCCTGTCTGATCGCCTTTCTTAATTGATTATATATTCCTGTCTGCGGACTTACATTTCCTCTGCGAAAATCTTCTGTATTTATTATTCCCAATTCTGCCATACATCCGATTAGCCCGCTATGCTGTCGTGTTCCCTTATATGAATATGCAGCGCTGTCTTTATTGCTGTCAGAATATGTTGCGTCATTATCGTAGGTAAATTCTTCTTCTTCCGATTCTCTCATTGCTTTGATTGCCATTGCTTCATTCAGTATCCGCATCTTTCCGTTGTTTCGTTTACTACTTATGAAATTTGTATATGCATCCGCTCCTGCTATCTGCTTCCAGCCCAAGCTATCCACCAATCCTCTATCCGCCCTTAACGTTTCTATATCTTCTATTCTGTCTCCTCCTGATATCCTTGTCATTGCTCCTGCCATAATCTTTTCATATGCGCTTATCTCTCGATTGCTTTTCTTCTTATCTCCATATATTTCTTTAACCATTCCCTCTAATCCAAAATGCTCCATACAATGACCTGCCCAGCTTAATCCCATCCTTCCCGTTACCCCTTCTTCAGTCCTTTTTAATCTGACTTGCGCCATCTTTTTTGTTAATAGCATTTTTATCTCCGTTTTCACCCATTGGGTGATGCTTTGTTTTTGCTATTATACCAGCAGAGGCTACTCTTTTCCACTCTTTTTTTATGGTTTTATGTAGGTTTTAGGGCACATACCCTAAATCCTAGTTAGAAAATAAAAACAGTTCTACGTGTAACAAAACCGCACTTCTTTTCAGAAAAGTTCCACATTTTCGCAGATACTACCTCTAAAAAGCTTCTACATTAGCAAAGAACACTCGAAA
>CAJVYT010000529.1 GCA_913009765.1 uncultured candidate division Zixibacteria bacterium | reverse complement strand
TTAGCATTGATCTGCATAAGTATACTTAGCTTGTTTTTTTTTTTTTAATGATACGGCGACCACCGAGATCTACACTCTTTCCCTACACGACGCTCTTCCGATCTACCATCATTGTCCAAGTCACCCGCTGAGGCTACAGTAAAACCAAACTGATGGTAAGCGGAATCACCGGATTGACTGAATATTTCTGAACCGTCAAGACCGGAATAGGCATATACGTGCCCACGTTCTGTGCCAAAATTATCATGTTTTGGTTGCCCAATTATAACATCAGGATAGCCATCACCATTGACATCACCAGTCGCTACAGACTGACCAAAGTAAGCTCCGCTCTGATTGCCGATCCATGATTGAAGAGTATCCCCATTGGCTCCGGAGATTAAATCCACCCGACCCAACATACTTGAATATCCGACATTGGGCATAATAAGATCATATTTGCCATCATCATTGACATCACCAACACCGATACCCGTTCGAAAAATATTTCCGAAAACAGTCAGGGTATCTCCATTGATACCGGAATAGACGGTACCATTGACCAGAATATCATCATACTGATCATTATTGTAATCGCCAAAACTACTGGCACCGTATACACCATTGTATGAATTATAAAAGGTCCGAATCAAATCTCCGGTGATGCCTGAAAATACATTAGCCGTAGCATTCATACCAAAAGAAGCTGCTTTTGTATCGACCACCAGAATATCCGGATGTCCATCATTATCAACATCACCGGCGGACGCAACAATTTGACCAAAAGTTGCATCGCCGGATGCAACCGGCTCGAATCCATAGATAGTCATTCCCTTGTCGCACCAATCGGCATTGGCTACAGATGAAATGCTCAAAAAGCATATTAGAATTGTTGCGAAATACGTTAGCTGTCTTTTCATTACTATAATCCTTTGCTTATAATTTATTATTTACCCAAAATTATTTTTTTGTAAAAAGTTCTAACCCTGCTTATAACTTATACTATTTAGTTAACCCCTACAATTACACTAGCATGGATAATCTAATATATAAAAAAATCAAGAAAATCAAAATTATTTATCTTAAAAAGAGGAGTGTTGGGGTTGTGTTTAGTTAGCAGTAATTTTCTTTGAACATTTAGACAAAAAAGGTCAGGAAGAGGTTCCTGAGTACTCAAATTGAGATAATTTGGACTTTTTTAACAAACCCAGCCGGACAAGCTTTGGCAGAACTTATTCTTGTGTGCTTTTATAAGGTCGACGGAAAATATGTTTCCGAACCAGACGTCCATAAAAAAGTTCAAATAGAATAGAAATACATATAAAAGAAATAAATATCCATATTGTTGCGGGGTTGCTTGAAAATGTCTGCAGAAGCAGAATTACCAAAGCTGCAGCACTTACCAAACAAGCTGTTAGGATTATTATTTTATTGGCACCTATTTCATCAGATAATTTATATGCACAAATATTGACAATAAAAAAGATTAGCAAAAAACTAGCACTTCCAATAATAGCTATTGCAGTTAAGTCGATAGAATTTGCAATAAGTAAACTAAGCAATAATATAAATATCACACCCACAACAGGAATATTTCGTTTTACTTCATCAAGAGTCTCGGGCAGTTCACCCTCTTTTGCGAGAATAAAACCTAAACGGGCGTTTCCATAAAATGTTGCATTTATAGCAGAAAATGTAGCCAACAAGGCGGCAACAGATACTATTGTAAAACCAATTTTTCCAAGTGCGGGCTGTGCAGCAACTGCCAACGCATAATCTTTTGCCGATAAAAGTTGACTTTCCGGCACTGTTCCAACAGTAATTGCGGCAATAAGAACATACAGAATAATAACCAGGAGAACAGAGCTATAAAATGCTTTTGGCAGATTGACTTTTGGATTTTTAATTTCTTCGGCTGCATTTGCGATAAGTTCAAACCCTTCATAGGCAACAAAAATAATCATGCCGGCAATGATGATAGAAAAAGAACTTCCCCAATGTATAGGCGACAGTCGTTCCCCATCAACAAAAGAAACACCAGTCACAATAATTAGCGTCAACAATGCTAATTTAATAAGTACAATAGCTGTTTCAGATTTACTGACAAAAGAAGCACTTACTAAATTTATCAGAGCAGGAAGTAATATTGCAAAACAAATAAATAAATGTCTGAGCCACTGTGTTGTATTATCAGGAAAAAATGTTTGAGCATACGAAGCAAAGGCAACAGCATACAAAGATATCGTCACCAAATAACTTAGCCACAGCATAAGGTTTACTGTACCAGACAAAAGATTGTGACCAAAGGCATTGTCAACGAAAATAACAGTTCCGCCTCGACTTTGGTACGCAACAGAAAGTTTTGCATAAGAATAGGATGTTAACAATGCAACTATCCCGGCAAAAAGAAAAGCAATAGTAGTCGCACCATGAGCAAGTGACACCGCCTCACCCAATACTGCAAAAATACCGCCACCTACCATGCCCCCAATCCCTATAGCAATAGCTCCGAACAATCCAATTGTTCTGGTTTCTTTATTCATAAGAAGTACTTTTCCTTTTTTCTATTTAACTAATACTATACTTTACTGTCAGTGTTCGCTGAATACAGATTATCTGTCAGATATACTTGTTCATAGTATCAATTTGAAAAAATTCTTATTGCACCAAAAACACCTTCTATCAGCATTTGAATACCTATGACTGCCAAAATGAGTCCCATCAATCGGGTAACAATACTCAGAGATCGGAAGAGCACACGTCTGAACTCCAGTCACACTGATATATCTCGTATGCCGTCTTCTGCTTGAAAAA
>CAJVYT010000528.1 GCA_913009765.1 uncultured candidate division Zixibacteria bacterium | reverse complement strand
AAACCAGCCTGCGATTCTTAAGAACAACCCTTAACACGAATCTAACTCGCCGATGGCAAAATACGCCATTCGGGCTCGAGCAAGAGATTCGTGTTTTGGGTTTTATCTTGCGATTCTTAGGCTCGCTACCGAGGTCGCGGGTAAAACCAAAAGCTTAGATACGAACCGATATTCGGTCTGCACCCAAAGATTTTTTTATCATTTTTTCCTTTTCTAACAACAAATTTTTGGCTTTATCCTTACCTATAACTTGGCCACCATGCTCTAATACTGTCTTTGCTGTTTTGTAGCGCTCGGATTTTTCGTCAACCAGAAAACAAAGTAACAATAAATCGTTACCAAAAAATAACGTCTCATTCTTAAGCAAAACACCTACCTCTGACACTATGCGGTCAATATCATTTATAGTGGCTGTCAGATTATCAAGGTCTGCGGCCCTGATTTTTTCAGATACATGCTCAGCTTTCTCATATGCTGATTTGACTGAATTTGATGCTGATCTTATAGAGCTAAATGCGCTATCCAGAAAGATTGACATACCATTCAGGTTACCTAATTTAGTAGGCGCAATACGTCTCTCCGTCTTTTCTTCGCCGTCGTCGTCTGTATATTTATTGTATGTGATTGCATTTACCATGACAGCACTACTGTTAGTTCGCGCCATACTTTTTAGTGCTTGGTAGGTTGCAGGTTCAAGCTTGCTGATAAAATCTCTCACCCTTTTTTGTGCCTGTTGTACAGAGTTCAGCGCAGTATTTAGTGTCACCAGGTGCTGTTCCTTGTTGTCCAGAAGCACAAAAAGCGAGGCAAATTTTTCGCGGCGTCTCTTTTCGTTAAGATACTTATTTTTGTCCTGTTTGATGCTTGAGTCTGCACCAAAGCGCTTGCTTGCACATTGATTGCCAACGATAGTGATACCGCCATCTATAAGCTTAACAACAAAGCCGAACTTGTGGCCTTCTAAACATAAATTCCCATTATCTTTCTGAAAGCAGCAATTAACTTCATCCTCAATCCAGTAGTCGCCTAGTAAACACTTATAATTTTCGTTATTTACAGCATGCGGTTTTTCAGAGTTAAACCCAGGAAGCTTCTCGATTTCTTGGTAGGAAGCAAAAGTACGTATCTCAATTGGAGTATCGTCTGTTTTCTTGGCCATGGTATGCAATATGGTCTGAAAGTAATTTCGCTCAATATAAGCTATTTTCAATAATGCGCCAATTATTCATTCTTGTTTTCTAGGAAAATTAAGGTATTGGCGGTTGGGGTTATAGCGAAAACTAATGTATAGTTTTTGTTCAGACCCCAATTATTTTATGATGATGCCAAAACACATTGAAAGAAAAGGCTGTAGATATTGCCTATCGCGAACCATTCTTAGACTCTAAGGGTTAAGGAGGTCGGAGTGAGTTTATTTTAATCACTCCGACCTCTTTAATACAATTAATATTTATATGGTAGAAGAAACAGCAATATGGTTATCAGATACTTTTGTAGGTGCGTTACATGTGGGGCAGCACATACACTTCGAATAAGTGTAGGTCACAATCCATATCAAGAACATACGTTTTCCTGTGGGGAATGTGGCGAAGATATGGCAGTTGGTATGATTATAGACATTGAGAATGTAACTACTACAGTTGAGCCAAAAAACAATTGTGAGGAAGGCCAAGAGGAAGGAATTGTTGTAAATTTACATCCAGAATTTACCGTTCCTGCTGACCAAGTACACACAGATCGTGTTTTTCCATGGATGGAGCACACTAGGGATATTTTTACTGAGCAAGTGAAAAAATATGGCTTGGACTCTGGCCTAAAAAGCCTTCAAGAAGCCAAAGAATCAGCAATGGAAATCCAAAGTCCGTTAGAAGGATGGGCGATAATTAAAAAATCCTGGTCACTCATGAACAACGGACGTATTGATCTTGCCAAAATCCATTTGGCCAAATATAAAGATCACTATTTTGATGCACCAGCTGAGCTAAATCATGTCCTTTATCATTTTTGCGGAAAAATGCTTGGATCTGCTGGAATCACGATCTTCGAAAATGCGGCAGAATATATTGGTCAACTCAGTAAAATGAATCCTAGCGAATTCCAAAAATTTAGAAGCTATTATAGAGATAACTGGCATTCGGATCACTTATACAGGTTTTTTGAAGTTATATCTGATTACTTTCGCGACTTCACGGAGTTCAGTCAGACGCTTTTATTCGTGCAATATAACCTACCACTACGTCAAGGCGACAAGGCAACATCTTCTGCGTTTAAGAGGACCAAAATGTTTTATGGTAATGCGTTTGAAGCACTGACCTCGAACATGGTGGTTCTCGCCTGTCTTAACAATATTGACCAAGGACGATCATATGATCAGTTCTCCAAAATGGATCTTAAGAAATATTTGACGACAAACAAAGCGCGACGAGGAAACCCATTCCGGGATAACCCAACATTCTTTGAATTCGCGCGCATCATTGACGCTACTCTCCGAAATGCATCACACCATGGAGCTATGAAAATAGACAATAAGAGGGGTGTGATAACTTATCAAAGCGGTGGCACTGGTGCCCTGAAGAGCATTCCATATGCAGGCTATCTTTATAGTTGTAATGAAATATTTTTCCGAGTTATCGCCCTACTGATGCTGGAATTGACAATTGATTACCAGCAAAAATCTTGATCGCCGGCGTCTCGTGAGCCATTGGGTCCATCCCTGTCGGGTGTCCATTACCCAATGGACTCGACGGTTCCGGCGATCTGCGTTGCCCCGACCGCCCTGCGTCCGTGATGATACCTGTATCA
>CAJVYT010000527.1 GCA_913009765.1 uncultured candidate division Zixibacteria bacterium | reverse complement strand
AAAAGGAGTGGTCGTGACCCAGGTGGTTAAGAATAGCGCCAGCAGTCAGATAGGCCTGATACCGGGTGACGTGATTCGCCAGTTCAATCAGAATAAAATACACAATGAGGAAGACTTCAATAAAGCCGTTCTGGAAGCCGGCAACCGCGACAGCGCCCTCCTTTTAGTTCAGCGAGGAAGCAATGGCTATTACGTGACCCTGGAACCGTAGAGTTTTCTGAATAGCCCGGAGTGGCAGGAATATGGAACGGACGTTACGGGAGTCACCACCCATTTTTCTCAATGCAGTAGCTCGCCAATTAAATGAACGACCACGTAAAACGTTGGAGTATGAAACGCCAGCAGAAAGATTTAATGAATGTGTTGCATCGACTGGTTGAATTCGCAGTCAATAGCGGGCATTAATTATTCACTAGGTGAACTTTCTTATTGAGCCCTTTGGCAGTTCAGTATATACGATTCGAAATAGCAGTTGCCCTTCGCACTGTTCATACTCCCATTCTCCGGTATCGGAATTTATGTACGCTTGGAACACTTCTTTGCGTCGAAAATAATTTGGATCAATTGGGTATTTGGCACTGGGGTTGTGATAAACCCTAAGGCCATCAAGTAAAGTTTCATGGTAATTGTGCCTTTTTGTTTTTATTACATGGGGCTCATTTGAGTTAGGATTATGTCTTACTGCTGTAAACTCAACATTGGGATTCGGATCACTAGACAAGGCCCTGACCTTTCCAAAAGTAGCACTACTACTAAATATAACAGCACTTACCTCTTTCATTTTTCCATTTGAAAAAATACCAAGATCTATTGGTGAACCATTGTCTTTAAATATTTTACCAATATTTTTTCCTTTTATAGGACTCAACTTATCTTTTTGAGAAAGATATTCCTCTTCGTCAACATAATAGTCAAAAAGTAGCGCTTCAATTGCTCTTTGGCAAGACAACATAAAATGAGGTCTATCAAAAGCGGCGACGGCAATAATGAACGGTTTATTTTGGACATGAGCCAATTGCGAATATTGTTTTTTGTATTTTAGGTACTTTGAATCAATTGAATTTGATAGCCTGATAATCGTTTTACGATTGAATTCGTTTAAATCGCTTGGAACAGGAGTTTCAAGTTTTTTGAATTCTTCTTCTCCATGATCTTCATTTGAAGCTATTACTGCCTCTAATGTAAACTCAATTGGTTTTAAAAGATGAAAATCGGGAGATGGATGATCCCAAGTAGATGAAAAACCTAATTCTCTCAAAACAGCATTGAGATATAACTCCCAAAAGCAACCGTTGAAACTAGCCTGCCACTCATTAACAAATTTCCCATCTCTATCTGTAAAGCTCCCCATATTAGGTCCACGGACTTTTAGAGTTTTCCCGGTTTGAATTAGCCATCAGATACTCTCTTGGCGTCAGATCACCAAGAGAGTCATGAGGCCGTTCTTCGTTGTACTCCCTGATCCAGTTGTCCGTTAATTTTCTGACTTCTGATAATCGTCTGAACACATACATGTTTAGTACTTCAGTTCGATAAGTCCTGTTAAAGCGCTCAACATATGAGTTCTGAGTTGGCTTTCCAGGCTTGATAAACTCAAGCTGTATGCCATGTTCATCCGCCCATTCGGCAAACGTGACAGAGATAAACTCAGGCCCATTATCCATTCTAATTTTTGTTGGATAACCTCGCCAAGCGACAATGCGCTCCAACACACGGACAACTCGAACAGATGGTAGGCTCAAATCAACTTCAATCGCCAAGGCTTCTCTGTTGTAATCATCCACCACATTAAATGTCCGGAACCGTCTTCCACAAAACAGGCTGTCGGACATAAAATCTATCGACCAACACTGATTCATATCCGCAGGAACAGCCAGTGGTTCAGGGTAGCGGTTCGGCAATCGCTTTTTCCCTTTACGCCGCAGATTCAGCTTCAATGCGCAGTAAACGCGATAAACACGTTTATGATTCCAAGGATGACCTCGCCTCAAGACCGCAAACACCTTACCAAAACCATACGCGGGGCAACGCTCTACTATCCCCTGTATCGCCGTTATTACAGCATCGTCTTTACTGTCATCTGGCTGATAACAATACACCGAACGACTTATCCTGATAATACAGCAGGCTGTGCGTATACTCAGCCCGTGCTCCTGTCTCGCATGATCGACCAGCTCTCGTTTCTCGGCTGGCCTCAGAGCTTTTTTTCGATGACATCCTTTAGGGCTTCATGCTGCAAACTCAAATCAGCATACATCCGTTTCAACCTGCGGTTTTCGTCTTCAAGCTCTTTGAGCTTTTTGACATCCGAGGCCGTCATTCCACCGTATTTCGACTTCCAGTTGTAGTACGTCGCATCTGATATCCCGTATTCACGACAAACATCTTTGACCATTCGGCCACCTTCGACCTCATTCAGAACTTTGATGATCTGGCTCTCGGTATATCGGCTCTTCTTCATTTGCGTTCTCCTTTCTCAAATATTATGCCGGAGAACTCTAGTTTAAAATGGCTCTATTTTAAGGGAGGGTTACAGGTGTATCTAAAGAATAGAGCTTTGAGCGGGAAAAATGACCAAAACCATTGAAAAATCGTAAGTAAAGTTTCAGGTCTTTCCGCCGATAAAAAATTCAGGATAGTTTTGTTTAAAAACCAGCCCTATTTCAAAAAAACACACCTTTAGACCCAAAAAGCTCACATTCATTAAAAATGGGCAAAAGAATACGCCTTGCTTGTCAGATCGGAAGAGCACACGTCTGAACTCCAGTCACACTGATATATCTCGTATGCCGTCTTCTGCTTGAAAA
>CAJVYT010000526.1 GCA_913009765.1 uncultured candidate division Zixibacteria bacterium | reverse complement strand
GCGCCTGGTAATTATAGTCCTCAAATTCCCTTGACTCCTCTGAACTTAAGTCAATCTCGTGGTTCCCATAGATGTCTCGGATTCTATCTCGCACTGACTCCCAATAACTACAATTGTTGACATGGACTCCACAAGTACAGACTCGTGCTTCGTCCGATCGCGTTGAGCCTTCAGACATAAAATCATAAAACTTAAGTATCTCCCCCCCACTCTCAATATGACTGTGGGAGCCAAGGAAGAGATCTAGCAGAGTGCTTCCGCTGTGCCCCAGGCTGAGGATATAGATCACCCTGATTCTACTGCGTATTCTTTTAATCTTGAATCCCCCTCAAACGAACCTCAGGATAAAACTATGAAATATGTTCCCATTCCAGTGCTGTTCCTCTTTTTAAATCACAAGAAACACGCCTACCAAGCAGACCTTTATAATATTTTGGTAATAAACCATTTCCAGGACGAATACGTCGAATATTTTCTTCAGTGATTAATTCACCGTCATTGATATCTTTTACTACATAAATAGATCGACGAAATTTCACGTTAGACTCTTCCGAAGGCTTTCTTTCATACCCAGCACTCCCTAGTGTAAACCAGGCTTCTTTCGTTTCGATGCACAACTTTTCAAGCTCGATAGGCTCTAAAGAAAATTCACTATCTGGTCCTTTATCTTCCCTGTTTAAGGTGAAATGTTTTTCGATAACACACGCATCAAGCACTACGCTTGCAACTGAGGCCGTGGTTCCCAGGGTATGATCGGAGAGACCGGAAATCACATCAAAACGCCTGGCAAGATCAGGAATGGTTCGCAAATTGGATTGCTCGATCGGAGCCGGGTAACTACTAATACAGTGCAGCAGAATTAGATCATTGCAACCGCCCTGGCGTGCTGTATCGACTGCCTCTGTTATTTCCTCCAGGTTGGCCATACCGGTAGAAATGATCATAGGTTTACCCGTTCGTGCAACATACTCAATCAATGGCAGGTCAACTGCCTCGAATGAAGCAATCTTATAGGCTGGTGCGTTTAAATCTTCCAGAAGATCAACGGCCGTTTCATCGAATGGTGTGCTGAATAGTGTAATACCAATCTTTTTTGCATGATCAAACATGGGTTTATGCCATTCGTATGGTGTTTGCGCCCATTCGTAAAGTCTGTAAAGGTTATAGCCATCCCAAAGATCACCATGAATTTGAAAGTCTTCTTTATCACAATCTATCGTCATAGTGTCAGCAGTATAGGTCTGTATCTTAACCGCATCGACACCACATGATTTAGCCATCTCAATGGTCTTTAGGGCCCTGCCTAACTCACCATTATGGTTAGCTGAAATTTCTGCGATTATATATGGGGCGTAGTTAACACCAATCTTTTTACTGTCTATGATTATTGATTTGTTTTGCACTGTCTACCTCAATATTATCCTAATATATGCTTAGTTATCATAAAGATTTGGCTCCATAGGATATGAAATTCTGCGACCTGACCGTATTATCTCAGCTGACATATCCCCTTCGTTAAATAAAAGATCTATTACTGAAGCATACGGTATAAAAGGAAAGTATTGCTGATTGTAAACAGGGTGTTCGTAATTGTGCAGGAGTACCTTTATGCATTTATTTCTGAATAACCCGATATCCTGAGTTAAATACTCACTTGCACCTTTTGCTGACAGATATGTTCCAGCGCCAAGCTCCTTACATATGTTAATTAGACGACTTGATCGACTACCAGATACACATAATTCTGAATTCTTTATTAATTTATTTGAAATACCTAATTCTTTGGCAATGTATTCAGTCAATGCTATGTTCATTTCACACAACATTGTGTTCTGGCTTAGAATATTTTCTAAAGACACAAAGTATTTTTCAAAATATTCTGCGTGACCATAATTCATTTCAATAGCACGCAAAATTTTCCGTGGAAAATTAACTCCCTGATCAATTTCTACTTCATTAATCAACTGCCCCGATCTACCTTTTACTCTTACCGGGACTGTCAGCCATTCCAGATTTTTGTTAGTTCTTATTCTATTTCGCTGTTGCCAACTTTGTTTTGAGAATTGTACATCATCCAGAAAAACGAAATGGTCACTCTGTGCAATCAAATCAAAAAAACCTGCCCATGGCACAAAGGTAGGTTGCATACATACTACAACTGTCATTATTGAATCATTTTAGAATTATTCATTCGTGGTTCTATATCCGTTTTATAGACATAGATTGTATAGTCAAAAGGTAATACGCCCGGCTTTACAAGATAATCGTGCCTTAATGTCACACAGGGTGATAAATTTTCTTTACAATACTGAAATACATCTGAGGGATCTGCATAATAAAGACCTTCATCAAAATAATCTACATATGTCGATAATCCATTAAAAGCTAGCGCCTTACCAGTGTGAGCATAAAGCTTGCTCAGAACTGCCTCCATAAAAGACTGATTGTCACTCATCAGATTGTTAAAAACACCGCTGACAAAAATATATTCAAACTCTTCGTCAATGTCATCCCGAAGTATGTCCCGGCAATCGAACTTTACTTCTGGAAACTTCTCCTGGGCTAGACTGATCATGGCAGGTGAAATATCATAGCCAACATATTCACAGTCACGGAGATCGGAAGAGCACACGTCTGAACTCCAGTCACACTGATATATCTCGTATGCCGTCTTCTGCTTGAAAAAAAAAAACAAAACCAGCCATATTCAAAACGGACAGATCGGAAGAGCGCACGTTTGCTCTCGGGTTGAAAGTAAGTCGGGAGGTTTGCCTCACTCGGCGTCTGACGATGTCTTGCGTGTTCACGCG
>CAJVYT010000525.1 GCA_913009765.1 uncultured candidate division Zixibacteria bacterium | reverse complement strand
ACCGGGATATTTTTTTTCTTTGCTATTTCGGATACCAGCCTGTTGACCTCAGGGTTGTCGGTGGCAGCAATCACCACTCGTTGGGATTGAATATCCTCGTCATCAAATTCTTTTGCAATATGACTGATCTCGCCCTTTTCTGCCTGCTGTTTTAATGCATCAGCAAGTTCGGGCGCAACAACCGTGACTTTGCCTCCACTGCGCCGGAGTAAAAATACCTTGCGTACGGCAATATCACCGCCGCCGATCACCAGGCAATCCTGATCTTTGATATCTAAAAATACGGGGAGAAAGTCCATTACTTTTACCTTTTAATACAAATAATTAACTCACTATTTGTATGTAATTTATTAATTAACTTGAAGATATTTTACATGGAAAACGGAGGGAGAAGTAGGTATTGATAGCTCTCTTGCTCCTCACTTAATTACAACTTAGTTAAAGCTTCTTGTATAAATCATGTTTTTCTTCCATAGGAGTATGCATTTTCATATGTCCGTTTTCTGTGAAACCATACTTGCTAATAACAGCTGAAGCCCCATGGCTTTCTCCATTTAGTTCTATCCATTCAATATCAACTTTCATTTCTCTTTGATATATATTCGGTGTTGATTGTGGCCTTAGCTCGCCTTCTTGCGCAAAAGATGGAGTAAACTTCTCTAAGAATTTTACTGAGCAGTAGTATGATTTTCCTGCCATCAATAACGGCCAGCTTTTATCGTTAATTACGATATCTTGTCCTGGATAATAGGAGCTGCCATTGTTTTTTGCATTATTAAACCCACACATTATTGAAGTTACCAGAATATCTTCTGATCCACTATTAACTAATGCAAATTCTGGCACCATTAAACCTGTAACTCTGTCTATCCTTACTATATAAAGTTTCCTTACAACCCTAATATTCAACCAATAGAATGTAAATACGCTCAGGCATATTGCTAAAATTGATATGATGATTGCTGCAATATCCATATTTACTTACGAGATTGTTTGAAAATAAGCAGGGCTAGAGTACATTTCATATCTGTATATTCAAGCATTATAATATTAGAGAAAAATGTGTTCTGACTTTGGTTTTTTCTCCTGATCCGATTTTTTCGCTGTAAAAAATTAGAGGAGTCAAAACTAATCTAGTTGATCTTTCATGGAACGGAGTACAGCCAACGCCAAATTATCGGTGGCCATGTAACCTAGCGGGCTGTTCCCCATAATACTATCTGTTCGTTTACGTATACGCTTGAAATTGGACATTTCGTCAAGGTCGTTAAGCCTTACTATTGCCCGTGAATCGCTGTCTTTGCCTCCTCTCGTTAGGGAGATTCCATAATCTTGGCGAAGGACTACGTACCAATCACCACTGAGAAATTCCTCAAGGCTTTTGCTGGCCACGAAACCATCGATGATGGATGCAATACTAGAGCCGAGATGATAGTCATCAGGTTCGTCGTCTTCAGGATATAATTCTACTCCCTTCTCCTGCAAATAAGCAATTGCATCCTCGACAGCCTTGTCAAACTTCGGATCATCAAAGTTTACGGAGAACGGATTGCCAACTAGAGACCATTTCTCTCCAGGAACCGCGGGTGGGATACCTAATTGTTTTAACGCTGCTGCGATCAGTCCATAGCGATACTCTTCAGGCATAGCGTAGTAAGCCAACGTGGGTGCCTCGGGCTGGGCTGCGGTTACCACCTCTTTTACTGCCTCATCGACCTTTTGTCGTTCTTCCTCAGAAAGCCCCCTATATGTATATTCTGCTAGGATCATCGTTAACGCTGCTTGGAACTTTCTCTTACGAGGCGATAATCTATTGAAGAATGACATGTTATCCCTCCTTTTTAATAAATAAATTACCTCTTGCCTCGACCATAGCTCGGTGTTTTCCTGTGGCATGTTTGACACATGGCAATCACGTTGCTGAGAGTGTAGGTTCCCCCGGCGATGAGTCGGTGGACCTCCCATTCACCACGGAGCATCGCGTTACATCGCCCAGTATGATGACTACAGGCCTTCATTTTGCATTCACATTTCCCACCGGCACGCTTGTATACTTCGTCTCTAATTGGCATGTCTTCACTCCTTTCTGTTATTTCGAGAATCCCAAAATAAGTGCCAGAGAAAAATGGCATTTAGTTAAGCCATAAATGTAGCGCGTAGAGCGGACTAGCGTAGCGTAATCCGCCGTATGTCTCAATCAGGCTCACCGAAATGCCAAAGTGTCGAAAGCCTGTGTCAGAAAACAATATTCCCTAATACGCTAATCCGATCAACTGTTGAGTGTATATTTGATCTCGGTGACACCTTCGTTGTTGCCTGAACCAGATTTTTGTATACCGGAACGCTGCGCCTCGCCGAGGCTGTCTATAAAAATGGTCCTCTCAGTGCCGTATGGAAGACCGCGAATTGTCTTAACGAGGATAAGACCCTCTGGGCCGTTTCTCCATACAGTGGTCTTTGAATTTGGTTTGTTTGCATAATTGGACATTTATATCTCCTAATGAAAGAACTCAACAAATGGAACTTCTTTTATTTGGCGGAGAGGCAGGCCGCTCTCGCACTTCCTTGTGCTTCGCGGCACCTGCACATCCATGTGCATTGGGATTCTCACCACAGTTTACGTTCAAATCCTACCTCGGCAAGATTAATACAAAAAAGGGCGCAAGGCCCCTTTTTGTATTAATTGGCGGAGAGGCAGGGATTCGAACCCTGGGAGGGTTTAACCCCTCAACGGTTTTCAAGACCGCCGCTTTCAACCGCTCAGCCACCTCTCCATTTAAAATTTAATTAACAGCTAATATTACAACTTT
>CAJVYT010000524.1 GCA_913009765.1 uncultured candidate division Zixibacteria bacterium | reverse complement strand
TAGTTTGTGGTTTTGTGTTTTTTTTTTTTCAAGCAGAAGACGGCATACGAGATATATCAGTGTGACTGGAGTTCAGGCGTGTGCTCTTCCGATCTAACTGTGTAGGCCTGACACCCATGTCTTTTGGGATATATTAGAGAAACGCAGTTAAGTAGCAACGTCCCCCATTAAGTCCCATAATTATTACAGTTACTTGCTGAGGTCCGACCCCCAGCGCAAATCGAGAGTGAGAAATAGCACCATGAGTCAAGCAAAGACCCCTAAACATTAGCACACTTCGCTCAATTTAAGGAGAGGGAACCATGAAAGGTATGAAAGCAAAGAGGGTAAGATTTAAGATTGGTAGTTTATGGGAAAGTCCGGCGCTACATATATTATTAACCAAAGAAAACGATGTAATTGTTGCCCGCTGTTTGGATTTTAGAGTTTCTTCCCATGGTAAAGATGAGAAAGCCGCTTTAAAAGCATTAGCTGATTCTATAAAGGAATATGTTTTGACGGCGGTAGAAAACGATGCGATTAATACAATTTTTGACCCAGCCCATGGTAAATATTGGAGAATGTATAATGAATTGGAAACCAAACAGTCTTCCAGAAGCCTTAAGATGTCTATAATGAAATCATTAGCCTCTGTTCCCAATGATAATCTCCAGCAATCGACTGCCGAAATAAAATATGCCTAAGCCTTTAGAATTAAGGAAAGCAACAAAAATACTCAAGAAGTACGGCGTTATTTATGTGACAGGCAAAGGCAGGCACCCCAAATTTTATGATCCCGAGACACATAAGTCTTACCCCATCAAGTCGCATGGCAAAAAGACGCTCATTTTATCATATGCACTTGATGATCTGATAGACAAATTTGATTTACCCGCAGACGTTTTTGATAGATAATTATATGCCCCGCCTGCCCCCCGTAGCTTCCGAAAATGGTACTGGGGCGTCTTAGCGGTTTACCGAGTTAAATTCCGTAAGACCATTTAACCGGGATCCAATATTTTCTTTGTCTTTCAATCAACAATCATAAATCCCAGTGCGTCCCTTGTCCTTCGATTTTAAATATTCAATAGCCAACCTTCAATTTCATTACGTCGACCGATTACGAGAAGTAGCTCTGCGAAGCAGGTTGTCTTTCATCATTTTCATCTGGAAAATTATGAAACCAATAAATAATCCAAAAAATCCAGCAAATCCTGTCTAAATAAAAAGTCACCATTTATTTTCAAGGGGTTCAGAACAACAAGAGTCAACGGTAGACTTGACCCCCCTCTTTTACAGATTGAGGGATTCAATTTATTGACCTGGAACGAGAGGTATGATAACAGGACAGGCATGGAGAGTGTCAATGGAGAAATTAAGGAAAGGCGCGCGCCGATTAGGGAAAAATCGCCGCCGCATTTTGGGGGGTAAAATATGGCTGATCTCAGATTGGTTTCCACTCGTACCCGTCAGCTAAAACCGCTTGTGGAAGCAGCGTTAGCTAATGAATTACGTCTGATGGAAGCAGGCATTCGCCGAACAGAACAAAGACTTCTGGAATTTGAGGAAAAATATCATCTTGGGACTCAAGATTTTATCGTCCGTTATGAAAACGATGAAATGAAGGAGACCATAGATTTTGATGAATGGATTGGGGAGTTCAGGCTGTTGGCACGATTACGGGAAAAGGTTGATACACTAAAGGACGTCCGGTTTGCGAATTGAACCCTATTTCCGACAGATCGATAAAATTATTGAAGCATGCCCTGTTATCCAACTGTCAAATGTCACATATGAGAAGCGTGGCACACACGAAGGCTTCATCCGAGGTGAGCTCTACTTCGTGGATGGATCTACTTTCTATTTGCGTGAATTTGTTGACGTTGAAATAACGGCTGACCGGTTAATGTATGCCTACCAATTCATTGATTCGTCACAAAAACTGGTATTTCGTTATGATAACACTGGCCATCATAAGAAGTTAGGCCTTTCTACTTATCCCCACCACAAACATGACGGCGGTGAGGCCAGGGTTATCGCCTCGGCGGCCCCGGATTTGGCCAGTGTTCTTCAAGAAATAGAATCGCTGGTACAATTACCCTAACCCGGACAAGCCCGCCTCCGGCTCACCTACGCTCGGAGAGAACCAAAAAGGTCTCTCGCAAAGGCGCCCAAGTGTTATGTAACCCAAAGGGCGGAGCTGACTCAACATCCAGCACCCAGCCCGTAGAAAACTTACTTTTCTGCCTGCGTCCCGCTTCTCACAGATCCCAGCATGCATTACTAATGCGCACTTTCCTTTTCGCGAAGCGATTTGGTTTTCAAGCTTTCTTCCCCGCCCGAAGCCCAACTCCTCACTTATCTCAAACTTACCAATTTTCAACTCGGATTTCTTCTGAACTGGAACGTAACTCTAATGAAACACGGTATCAAGCGAATGGTAAACAACTTGAAGCAGTAGCTGCCCGTCAGGGCTTGGTGTGTTCTGATCCTGATTCTTTTTTCCAGGATCATAACAAACCAACAAAAAACCCTCTTTGCGTCCTTAGCGCCTTTGCGGTTCAGCAGTAAAGTCAAAAAGCACCGACGTTACGATAGAAAGAGATCGTATTTTAATCAATCCTTAGCTCATGCGAACACTTTTGAACGTTACCAAAATATTAGAACGTTGAGGAGGTGTTAAATTATGATATTCAATGTTATCTTAAAACCTGATCCTGAGGATGATGGCTATAACATAAGTTGTCCTGCACTGCCTGGTTGCCATTCACAAGGTGATACAGAATATGAGGCAATTGAAAACATCAAAGATGCTATCACTGGTTGCCTTGAG
>CAJVYT010000523.1 GCA_913009765.1 uncultured candidate division Zixibacteria bacterium | reverse complement strand
GAAGTAAAAACAATGAACTCAATTATTTTTTAGGCAATTACATAATTATCGAGTCAACCGAAGGTATTTTTGCATTGCTAGCACATTTAAAAAAAGGAAGTGTTTTGGTTATGGAAGAACATAATGTTGAATCCGGTGATTTAATTGCCCAAGTTGGTAATTCCGGGAATACGATCCAGCCACATCTTCACTTTCATTTGATGGTGAAAAATGAACCAAACAAATCTATTCCAATTCCATTTTTATTTGAATCGTGTCAGCTTAGTAGACGAGGAGATTTGATTGGGTTGCCTAATAATTATGAATCATTCAAGGTGTAATATGCCTAGTATCAAATTAGCATCGCGACTTAGTATCAAGTTTGAACTGCAACAAAAGCTCTTGTAGCATAAATTTACACCGTAACATAACATGGCGCTCATCGCGTCAAGGTAAACCGAGAATCATGGGATTAGGAAGGAACCAAAGAAAGTGATTATTGTTACCCAACAGGTGAGGATGAAAGTCCAAGTCCTGTCTGAGTAAAAAAGGGGTAGCGGGTCGTACTTGTGTTTTGCTTTTTCTACAGCCTCGTTAGCACACCATGCTGAGCGAAGTCCGAATAATCCACGAGACTTGACAGCTAACCCTCAGGGTTCAATTCGTCCGGAATAAATTCGAGAATATCACCTGGCTGACATTCCAAAATCTGACAGATTTTCTCCAGTGTGGAGAAACGCACGCCCTTAACTTTACCAGTGCGCAGCAGCGATAAGTTCTGCTCGGTAATACCAATTTCAGTGGCAAGTTCTTTGCCGCGAATCTTACGTTTAGCCAGCATGACATCTAGGTTAACAATAATAGGCATTAAGATCCGCCTAGATAAACTGCTTGTTTTCGCTTTCGAGCTTGCTGCCTCTAACTAATAGATCACTCATTACCCACAGTATCATGGCCAGTGCGATCACTTTAACTTCATCACTCCCAAAGGAAACAGAGAGTATTTTCTGGCCAGCAGGATGATTCATTGATAACAGCATACTGGAAATAGAGAAGTGCAAGGGCTTGGCAAGTGCCTGTGCAAACAGCAAGATTGAAAACAGTCGTAGATCGCGGCTATTACTGTGATTAAAGAGCTGTCCTTTCGCGAAGTTGGAGAACGCGCGGCGTAAAAAGTAGAGGCCAGCCAAACCGGTGGCAACATAAAAGACGGTCAACAGCCACAAGCTGTACCACTGAATGTCGGAGACGGTCTGCCATTGTATCGGTAAGCCTAAGTTGCTTCTGGCCATGGCGGCAAATAGCTCAATATTGATCAGGAAATACAGGGTGATAAAGGGGGCCGTAATAAGTATAGCCATGCAGCCCAAGGCGATTAACCGAGAAAATTGTCGAGTCATATAAACTCCATTTGACATAGTTGTTTTGAGATAATATATTACTGTTTTACAGTGATTAAATCAAGAGGATTATACCCATGAATGTTCGTTTGCTCGCAACCAGCCTTATTACCCTGTTATTACCCCTGCATGCGCCCAGCGCTACCGCGCTGACGATGGAGCAGGTTTCTGACATCTGTCATTCATCTTCCGGCGAATGCAGCGATCATCCGATTATCCAGGCTTATGTTGGCGGAGCTCTTGACCTGCTAGCGACGCTCGACGAACAGACGGATTATCTGGGAAAAATGTATTGTAAGAAGCCAAAAGAGTTATTTGATGTGCCGGCTATTATTCGCTTTATGGAGCTACGGAGTGAGCAATACGCCACGGACAATGCAATGCTGGTGTTAGTGCGTTACTTTGAAGAACATGGTGGCTGTCAGCCATGAGTAAATTGCTGATGGTTTTGGTCATGTTTAGCGTTGCCGGGTGCAGCAACAAAGCGATATACGACAATTTGCGCCTGGATCAGCGTAACAAGTGTGTTAAAGAACCGCTGCCCACCTATTTTGAATGCATTGAGCGCACGAACAAATCCTATGAGGAGTATGAGCGTGAGCGCAAAGAAATATCAGAGACGCAGAAACAGGTGACAGAGAGAAAACAACGACGATTCTGATTCTAGGCACCAGCAGCGCTACGGGGGCTGCTCGTATAACGTAAAGGGGTCGTAAAGGGGTCAAAGCCCTTTAGTGTGTATAATTTGAATTAAAGTACAGCCTTTGCCATATTTTTAATTCCAAGCAGGAATACCTATTGGTTCAGATGCCTTTAAAAAATGAAATAGGGTCTGTTGTAGAAAAAAGTAGGAAAGTTACAATGAGGAATGCCTAAATTTTCATCGCAGGCTAGATTGTTCACACTAAAGGGCTTTGACCCCTTTAGTGTAAAGAACCAGGTCATGAATTGTGAACTTTTTTGAGAGTGGCTAATGTCTGGAAAGCTGTCTGGAACACAATAGTTTCATCTAATGTAACGGATAAGTGCATCATCAACTGGCGGATTACGCGGTAGATGCTGGTGTTATTTAGTACAAAGTTGTCGCGATTAGATCGCATAACAATGCAAATGAAAGAACGATATGAATCAAGAGTTTATATTTATTCCGTTTTTTGGGTTAATGGCATTAACTATATCAGTATGGGCATATATGTATTATTTGCGTTTGTCATATTTAATGCGCAATAAAGTGAACCCGCAAGATATTTCAACGACTAATGAATTACTCGAAATAATACCAGAAAAAGTAAATTTACCGGCAGAGAACCTGAGTAATCTATTTGAGTTGCCAATCATATTTTATGCGGCGTGCATGTATCTCTATGTTACGAGCAGTGTTGATGCAACTTATTTATTTTTTGCATATTTGTTTTTGGTATTAAGAGTTATTCT
>CAJVYT010000522.1 GCA_913009765.1 uncultured candidate division Zixibacteria bacterium | reverse complement strand
CTAAATCGCTTTTATTCGTTCTCACGAACACGATATTGAGATACTTGGCTTTATAGATTTTTTTAGCGGTAAGGAAAATTTTTTAGGCCATACAGTATGGCGGGATGCGTATGATCTGCAACAGGTTGATGGTTTTGTGCTCACTGATCTTGATAACCCGACTGAAACATTCGAACGTCTTTGCGGCCAAGTGGACGAGAACAGGATTTTGGTGCCTGGCATTCTGGAATGGCGGCCACAGGAAATGGGGCAGTCATCGTGAACAAATCAACACGCCACTGGTACCTGGTTTATTGCAAAGCCAAAGCTGAATACATTGCCCGGGATAACCTGGTCCGGCAAGGTTACCAGGTCTATTTGCCATTAATGTCCAGATACAAGCAACGCGCCCGAAAACTATTTCAGACCGTCGAACCGCTTTTTTCAAGATACTTATTTGTAAGGCTTGACACCGAGGCCGATAACTGGAGCCCTATTCGTTCAACGCTCGGTGTTGCAAATATTGTGCGCTTTGGGCAAACACCAGCACCCACACCTTCCGATCTTATAACCGAACTTAAGTCTCGAGAAAAAAACCAGGATGCCCACAGGTTCGTTGATCTGGCAAACCTAAAGAAAGGTGATGAGGTTCGAATTAATGCAGGCGCGATGGCAGGTTATGCGGGCCAGTTCCTGCAGCGTAACAGTCAGGACAGGGTCATTGTCCTGCTCAATATTATGGAGCAACAATCCAGAGTGAGTTTGCCAGCAGACGCGATTGGTTCTATTCATTAGATCGCTATTGGCGGGGTTTATTGTGCGGAGTGCAATTTTGCATACTGCATGGCGGTAGCGTGCCTGAACAACACGAACAGGAGCTATAGGAAATTGCCAATGATGCATTTTCCAGAGTGAAGGAGGACTGTGTTGGTGAAAAGATTCTGCTAATTTTTTTTAGATTGCGCATACACATTGCCAAAAAAATAGGTAAGCATTTTGGAAAATCTATAAATATGTGTTGTTATATTAAGGAATCCGTAATATTCCCATGATAAATTTACCTGGTAACTAGCAATTAAATCATTTGATTTTGTAATTATTGGTGCGGGTATAATGGGACTGACGACAGCTTTTGAGCTTAGCAATAGATTTCCCGAAGCACGCATAGCCATACTCGAGAAGGAAGCTGGCCCTGGAAAACACGCCAGTGGTAGAAATAGCGGTGTGCTTCACTCTGGTGTCTATTACGGAGCAGATACCCTTAAAGCCAGGTTTTGTTCAAATGGGGCAAAAAAAATGCAAGCCTTTGCCCGGAAGTACGGGATTAAGGTAGAACAAACTGGCAAAGTCATTGTAGCCCAGAATGATCAGGATATTGATGTGATTGATACCTTAATGAGCAATGCAAAAGCGAGTAATATCAGGGCATCAATATTAAATGAGGCAGAAATAAGGGAGATAGAACCAAATGTTAATGTCTATAAGCTTGGGTTGTATAGTCCCGACACGATGGCTATTGATATTTCCCGGGTATTAACCACACTACATAAACTATTAATAGAGCGTAATGTAGAACTACTATTCGATAGGCCTGTTATAAGCATAAGTCTAAAACAGAAAACTATAGAAACGAGCAAGGAAAAATATGGTTATCATTTTATATACAATTGTGCTGGCGCATATTCTGACTTAGTAGCTAAAATGTGTGGTGTAGGGAAGGAATATGTTGTGATTCCATTTAAAGGGGTTTATTTTAAATTGTGCCAAGCAAGAAATACGTTAGTAAGAGGCAATATATATCCGGTTCCTGATCTTTCCTTCCCTTTCCTTGGCGTACATTTTACACGCTTGGTAAATAAGGATATCTATGTTGGCCCAACAGCAATACCTGCGTTAGGGAGAGAAAATTATGGCATCTTCAGCGGAATAAGAATTCATGAGAGCATTAAAATATTTCGAGATATCTGGAATATTTATTTACACAATAATTCTGGAATTAGGCGGTTAATTCACCGCGAGATTCCGAAATACATGAAGATTTTCTTTGTTAGTGAAGCACAAAAGCTGGTTTCTTCGTTAACATCAAACGATTTGGTAAGTTCCAGTAAGGTCGGAATTCGGGCTCAATTGGTTAACATAAAAAAAAGCAAACTGGAATCAGATTTTGTAATAGAAAGGGGTAAAGATACTTTGCATATGCTCAATGCAATTTCTCCAGCATTCACCTGTTCTTTTGCTTTGGCAGAGCATCTCGTAGATTTATATGAGCATGATACAAACGATCACAATGTACGTAACATATAGGAGTTAGAGGCTAAGCAATATGCATATATTAGTAACCGGCGGGTGTGGATATAAAGGCACTATTCTGGTGCCAAAACTTTTGGATCGTGGATATAAAGTCACGGTCATGGATATCATGTGGTTTGGAAATTATTTAAAAGAGCATGAAAACCTGAATGTCATAGAAGGAGATATACGTGACATAGATAAAGTACCACTTACCAATGTTGATATAATAATTCACCTAGCTTCAGTAGCAAATGATCCTTGTGGCGACCTTAATCCGAAATTAACATGGGAAGTAAGTGCATTGGCTACGATGCAACTCGCAGATGCCGCCAAGCGAAACAAGGTTAAACAATTTATTTACGCTTCTAGATCGGAAGAGCGTCGTGTAGGGAAAGAGTGTAGATCTCGGTGGTCGCCGTATCATTAAAAAAAAAAAAAAACAAGAAATAAACAAAAAAAATAAAAGATAACAACAAATATAACAACAACACTCGACTACTACCCGATACGCATGCTGTTCTCCTCACTATGATCTCTCCAATGTTA
>CAJVYT010000521.1 GCA_913009765.1 uncultured candidate division Zixibacteria bacterium | reverse complement strand
CTTTTTCAACAACCGGCACAACATCACACTCTCAATTAATTTCCGGATTGACAGATGGAAGTTCTTATACATATTATGTCAGATGTGAAGATGCACACTCAAATCAATCCATTACTACTACATCAATTGTTTTTTCTATCGATATGACTTCTCCACCTGCACCGGGTCCATCTTTTTTGGGCGATGGAATTGGATGTAAACTTGGTTCCGGTGGTGGAGCAAAATTAGGACCATAAGGAGAAACTATGCCCGGACCTGGACCATATATCGCCGGTGATGCACTGCCGTCTGGACAGCCTGATACAACAACCCCTCCTATTATATCTAATATAGTCCCATCAGGTAGTTTACCAAAAGGTACGACTCAAACAACCATGTCATGCGATACGGATGAAAATGCTACGGTAAAATATGACACTATTGATACGTCTTATGACAGCATGGCAAATACCTTCTCGACCACAGGGGGCACATCACATTCCCAACTCCTGACAGGCTTGGCAAATGGTGAGAGTTATACTTATTATTTGCGCGCTAAAGATGTTGCAGAGAATAAGAATATAACCAGTACTATTGTCCATTTTACAATATCAAAAGACCCAACCTATCCTGATAGATTTTTTCATCAAGGTTTTATTAATAATATTTATCTTTAAAATCATTGCTGATAATTCTTTCGTTATAATCAAAATAACTGCCACTGGTTTTCTTATCCCATTTGACCTTAAACTCCCATGTATTTTCCTAATTAAAAATCAACATTAATCCAATACCGGCCAATAATCCGAATATCACCCCGGTAATAGCGTGATCGACCATCATGGCGCATAGTTTCGTTACTTGCGCCTGGACATTCTCGTGCATTCCCTGAGTAGCCAGAAGCTTATACAGAATATCTTCAACTTGTTTCCGCATGATCCCTCCTTTCAAATAAATCATGGTCTGTTCCTTCCATTAAATTATGCACAAAAGCATATAAGGGAAAAGTATTACCAAGACCTTCTTCCCTGATCAAATCAATAAGTTTGTCTTTCCATTCAAGATCATTGATATTATTTTCTTTATCATATAATACTTTTCCACATAATTTAAAACATGTTACTTCACCTGAGACTGCACTATAATCAATCGTGGTTTCCGGTTTTGCCATTATTACAACTTTCGCCATAATTTCCTCCCTTCAAATAGATTGCCAATTACCTCACAATTCTCAGCCCAATCTTTTGTTTGTCTGTCGGAAAGACCTTCATAGAAGATTTCATCATAAGGGAAGATATAAACACCCCATCCTCCCGGAACTCGCAAAACAACATATTCTTTACCCTTCTCATCTTTAATAATATCTCTTTGATATATCATCCTGCCATTTTTATCATTGATCCCCGTATATTGCATGAGAATACATTCATCAGAACGAAATGTAATTTTCTTAACTTCAGACTCCCAATAAGAGATTGATCGAATTTCTCCGTTTAATGACCATACGATTTCATCAACCGGAATCATGCAGTCGTTAGCCCACATTCTGAATTGCGGTATTAGTTTTTCTTCCATTTTTAAACCTCCCTTATCTAATTGCCTGTATACGTTTTGTCTCTACCTTGCAGCCGGGCAACTGTATTCCTGCATTGTAGAGATTCGTCAATACCGTCAAATCCCATTTCTTGACAATCTTCCTGATATCAACCTGTACTTTCCCTTCTACTATGGCTTTGATCAGAGCTTGAGGGTTATATACCTCCGTTACAACCATTTTCTTTGAGGATGCCACGCCTGTTGCCTTTGGAGTTAATGAAGGCGGTGCTATATAAGACGGTATATTTAATTCATCTGCCTGTTCCATCTTCATAGCCACCTTCTCTTTATTCCCTTCAAGTCTGGCTTCTAATATTTCAATCTCCGCTCGTATCATCTCTGCTGTATCGGCATCATCAGTATCATTTAACCGTTCTGTAAGGTCCTGGATATTTGTCTTGATATCGTCCGTGCGGGCAGTGATTTTCTCTATGTTTACCTTAATCCGGTTGAGTTTCTTCTCTCTTTCCTTCTGTTCTCTTTCTGCTTGCTCCTGAGCTTCTTTTCTCAAGCGTGCTTCTTCCCGGTCATCAAATTCATTCATCTTTGATTTAATTATCTTTTCAGCCTGATCAAGGGGGCTTACGAGTTTATTGATAAGCTCGCTTAATCCCTTCCAGAGTTTATATGCTTGGGACTTCTTTGTACCTATTTCTTCTTCCACCTTCTTTTTGCGTGTCCGGATAGCAGCCTTGATGAAAGATGCTGCTGCTTTCTTATCTTCTACAGTATTTACTACCATGTTTTGTGCAGCCTTGAAAATCTCATTTCCCTGTGTCTCAATCTCCTGCTGTCTGGTCGGCATTACTTCGATTGTTTCCATATTTAGACCTCCCTTATTAATTCATAAGTTTTTTCAAAAATATCTAATTTGCATGGATAAACTTCACCGTCTATTCCTTTAATTATCATATCACCAATACTTGCTATATATGAACCTTCAAGTGTAAATATTTTTAATCCTTTAGTTGCTACAAGTAATTCATATTCGTTCCAGGTAAGTTGTTTTACTGAAGAATGCAAACCAGTAAAATCAATTATCTCACGAAGATTATCACCCGTCCATTTAATAGCTTCAATCACTACTGGCTTTTTCCTAAATTTTGGCATCCTTTAATCCTCCTTCGGCAACCATGATATACTTTGAGCTTCACAATAAGGACAATAAGGATATGAATCACAGTTTCCATATTTGTGAACAATCCTCATTTCTCTTAAAAATTCTTCTCTGTCTCTTGCATCTTCT
>CAJVYT010000520.1 GCA_913009765.1 uncultured candidate division Zixibacteria bacterium | reverse complement strand
CACTTTCTGAAATAGAAAAAACTGTTGCAAATAATAATATTGATGATTTACTTTTACAGTTTAATGAGGTAGTACATTACGCATCATGTGCTGTAAATGATAGTTATATTGACTCTGTTTTACATGGGCAGAATATTTTAAAAGAACATATCGAAACTATTTACGATTCCTATGAAACCGGAGATAAAGTAGCAATAAAAGATTTGACCGGAAATGTTTTAGCTGTGTGTAAAGCAGAAGTACCCTCAAATCTTATTGATAAAACAATTGACCAAAAACTTTTTAGTTATATACGAGTATTAAATTGAGTGTAAATTTTATCAGAGGAATAGAAAATTATCCTGAGAACAAAGACCGGCAGACGATTGTTACGATCGGAACTTATGACGGAATCCATATTGGGCATCAGGAAATTCTCAAATTGGTAATGAGTGAGAGTCGAAAGGCAGACTCTGAAGCGATACTGGTAACGTTTCATCCTCATCCCAAAGTTTTGGTTGCTCCCGAACATATCCCCCTGTTATTAACTTCACTTGAAGAAAAAAGAAAATTTATTCCTGATTTTTTTGATGGAAATGTTTTAATTATGGATTTTTCTGAAAAATTGCAGTCGCTCTCTGCATCTGAATTTGTTGAATCTGTCTTAGTAAAAACATTACATGCAAAAAAGTTAATTGTCGGTTATGACCATGCCTTTGGAAAAAATCGAACTGGGAATATTGAAGAATTAAAAAGTCTTGGGAAACAATTTAATTTTGATGTTGAGGTTGTTGGTCCGGTGCTATATAAAGACCAAGTAGTTTCATCCTCACGTATTCGAAAAGCTATCTTGAAAAATGACTATCAAGAGGCTCTGAAAATGCTGGGACATCATTACGCTATCTATGGGAAAGTTGAACGCGGATTAGGACTTGGAAGAAAACTCGGGTATCCTACCGCAAATGTCTGCTATGACATGAGAAAACTTTTACCGGTTGAAGGCGTGTATGCCTGTTGGGCTGAAATCGGTGATGAATATAAAAATGGTATGATGTTTATCGGGAAAAATCATTTTAATCCTCAGGAACGGATTACTGTTGAAGCTAATCTTTTTGACTTTGACAAAGATATTTATGATGAAGATATTATCGTATATCCAACTCATTTTATTCGTGAAAACAAAAAGTTTGATTCAACCGAATTATTAGTCGAACAGATTAAAAAAGATAAAATAAATGTAATGAATATTCTTAAACAGGAGAAACAAAATGGCGATGAACAAAGAGCAAAAAGCTCAACTCATCACTGAGTACCGTTTACATGAAACTGATACCGGTTCGCCGGAAGTTCAAGTTTCAATTCTAACTAACCGTATTAACTATTTAACGGAACACATGAAAAAACATACAAAAGATTTCCATACTCGTTTGGGACTTTTGAAACTCGTTGGTAAAAGACGTCGTTTATTGGATTATTTAAAAGACAGAGATTTAGAAAGTTATCGTCAACTCATTAAAAATCTAGGTATCCGTCGCTAAGGGAATAGGAAAAAATATATGTCTTACAAAGTAGAATTTGAACTTGGCGGTCGCCAAATGATTTTTGAGACCGGAAAACTGGCAAAACAGGCAAATGGTGCCGCAACTGTTCAATATGGTGACTCTATGGTCATTAGTACAATATGTGCTCAAAAAGAACCAAGAATTGGTTTTGATTTCTTCCCACTAACTGTTGAGTACCGTGAAAAATCTTATGCTGCCGGAAAAATTCCGGGCGGATTTTTCAAACGTGAAGCACGCCCTTCTGAAAAAGAAATTCTTTCAGCAAGAATTATTGACCGTACTATCAGACCGTTATTTCCGGCTGATTTCAGAGGTGAAACTCAAGTTATCAATTTTATTATTTCTCATGATCAACAAAATGATACTGATATCGTTGCTTTAAATGCTTCATCAGCGGCAATTGCTGTTTCTGATGTGCCGTTTGCTAAAACTGTCGCGGGTGTTCGAGTCGGTCGTGTTGATGGGCAGTTTGTTATCAACCCAACATTTGAAATGCTTGAAGAAAGTGATCTCTCTATCACTATAACCGGTTCTGAAGATGCTATTACAATGGTTGAAGGTGGAGGTTATGAAATCCCTGAAGATGAATTGATTGATGCTCTCCTCTTTGGACATGAGCACATCAAAATAATCATTGGGAAAATTGAAGAATTAAAAGCACAATGCGAAAAAGAGAAATTTGAATATATTCCTATATCAATAGAAGATGCTCTTACTGCGAAAGTAACTGAACTAGTTGGTAATAAACTGAACGAATATAATCAAATTGCTGTCAAAGAAGACCGCAATGCTGCTAAAAAAGAAATGACTACCGAAATGGTAGAAGCTCTCGCTGAAGAGTTTGAAGATTCAAAAGGTGATATTAAAACTATCATTCATGATCTTGATTCGGTCTCTATGCGTCGTATGATTTTAGATGATAAAAAACGTATAGACGGTCGTAATCCTGATGAAATTCGTCAAATTACCTGTGAAACAGGTTTCTTGCCTCGGGCTCATGGTTCTGCTGTTTTCACAAGAGGTCAAACACAATCTTTAGTTGCTGTTACTCTTGGAACCAAAATGGATGAACAACGCTTAGACGAACTTGAAGGTGAGTCTAAGAAAAGCTATATGCTTCATTACAATTTTCCTCCATTCTGTACCGGAGAAGCTAAACCTATCCGAGAGATCGGAAGAGCACACGTCTGAACTCCAGTCACACTGATATATCTCGTATGCCGTCTTCTGCTTGAAAAAAAAAAACAAACAAACACATAAAGAAAAAAAAAAAAAAAAGAATAGTGTAGACCACGAGT
>CAJVYT010000519.1 GCA_913009765.1 uncultured candidate division Zixibacteria bacterium | reverse complement strand
GAAGGACTGGGTTTGATTGTTTTATTTTTTTCTAGACAAGTAATTTAATTTACGCAGTTTTCCGCCTGATGGCGGGTTACTTTCGTTTCGGCGAAAGTAACCAAAGCCATTTGCTCCACGTCCGCTAAACCAGCCTGCGAATCTTAAGAACAACCCTTAACACGAATCTAACTCGCCGATATCAAAATACGATATTCGGGCTCGAGCAGGAGATTCGTGTTTTGGGTTTTATCTTGCGATTCTCGGCTCGCTACCGAGGTCGCGGGAAAAAATACCTTCGTTCCGGTGCGCTGTGAAAGGGGAGGGTAAAAACCTGTAGATAAACTGTGCTCTATCTCCTATTATTTTTTATTTTCAATCTGACCCAGTTTTTCCACTACCGAGGAATTTCTGAATCAGGAACATAATCTACAAAAGCATCTACTGCTAATGATTCAAGAAGGGCCAGATTATCTTGAGGGAGACGAATGATAATGGAATGTGATTTATTATCATCAAGTTCGTCTAGTAAAACACGAACCTTATCTGCACCATGCTCGGCGCAGACACCCTGAATTTTCTTTACGTTACCTACCCCAAAAGCGCTGCTTTTTTTTACATCTATTGTGTCACGAAACTTTTGCATGGAAGCCTCTACATTTTTTTGATGAGTGCCTTTAAAATACTCTAACCAATTAACCGATAGCCCTTTTTCTCCATCTCTTAATTCAAATGCTTCGGGTAAAAAACCACCAATAGGATTACCATCCTCATCTTTTAAGAGTCTCTTGTAAGAAACATGACGCATAGCATGGTCTTCGTCAGATAGGTACATCAGATTTTTCTTTCTTAGAAAACCAATGTTCTGGATCGTAAGGAACCAAGCTTTCAAACAATCTATTAATTTTTGTACGCCCAGTAAATTGCTCTGTTTCATCATTAATAAAACGAGTGATCACCCACTTAACACTATTTGGCATAAACTCTATTATTAAACGATCTCTTCCAGAAGAGACCCATGATGCAATTAAATTACCGGCATGCGATAAGCCAAGGCCAGGTCCATGTTCTGGGTTGATTTGCAAAAATCCAGAAAGAAATGCCTTAAAAGATGATTCGCTAATTGGAATATCATCTGGTTCCCATTCGTCAGGATCATGAAGCATATCAATTTGTCGGAATAGTTTTTTCCGCAAATCAGACCTTATATGCATTGAAACCTCTGATGTCATAATTTTCACATTAGTGCGCGCATCAAAAAGGCGTTCTTCAATTGAAGTTGTTCCTAATAATACCGATTTGTCTGTCGTAAGTGAGGGTCGCAATGCCTCGTTTCTAAAGGTTTCTATAGCTCGCATAACTTCTAAATTTTCATTGATAAGTGCATGTTCGCTAAATAGAGGTTTAGCTGGCAATATTTCGCTAGAAATACCATTAATAGAAGCCAGAGCAGTGGATGACACTAGCGATGTTTGACTTGATTTAATCTGAATATCATTATCAGTCATGTGTGAAAAGCTCCCGGGCTTTATCTGTTATGCAGGACTCAAATACGGTATTCTTTTTTTCGTGAACTTCATTGAGAAAACTGTAAAGTGATTCATCCTTCTGAGGTGAATCGACCTTTCTTACAATGTCTTGATCAATGACAAGTGACATATGGTCAAGCAAAGGTGATGGCACTACCGCTGTGTTAAGTATTAGTGTACTTTTTAACTCATTTATCGGAAATTGAGTTTGCATGGCATATTTTAAATTAGGGCCTAAGATACCTGGAATCTTAGGGTATATATTTACATATTGCGAGAAGTCTAACGTTGGTCCAGACACTGGGATATCAAGTCGATTGATATACCGTACGCCTATCCGCTTAATTTCATTGAAACCCATATATTTTTTCCATACCTTCCAATCTCTGGTAAAGCGATCAAAAAAATCAATCCATCCGCAATATGGAGCAAGCTGGGAAACTAGGAGAGATGACTCTTTTAACAAGAGTAGCTGGGTCATATCTGTAGAAGATAGTCGATGTACGATCTGCGGAGTTGCTTTTGCTGTAGGCTCAGCTTGACGAATATTAGATATATCTATTGTAAGATCATAGCTTTTTAGTTCCTGAAAGTCCGCATAAAGAGCTTTAAGTTTCTTAATGGTTTTAGCAAGTTTAGCCTGATCGTGCGGACTTGCGAAACATATTTCTATAACAGCTTCGGTAATTGGTGGTCGATTGTATATATTTTGTGTCATTGTCAATAATTATAACCTAAATAAATCAATAAGATCACCCATTAGCCCGTAGATTGAGGTGAATGGTTTTATGAACCCCAACGTCTTTTCCCTACATTGTTGGGGTTCGTTACTCTCACCCCAACCTACAAAAGAAACCAGGAGCGGCCTTTGATTTACCCGCGACCTCAGGAGACCGCTCAGCTTAACAAGTTAAGTATTTATTCACAGAACCCAGATTATGCACCGCATCGAAACCAAAGTTTTCTAATACCGTCTTCGCCATCGCGCTGCGTCGACCGCTACGGCAGTAGACAATCACCGGCCGCTCACGTTTGATCTGGTCATGGGCCTGGTGGATGACCTCCAGGGGGATATTAATCGAGCCGGGGATGGTTCCCTTGGCATGTTCTTCCGGGCTACGAACATCAATCAACTGGGCATTTGCCTCTTCCACCAGTTGTTTCGCCTGTGGACAGTCAATTGTTTCGATCATTACAGAATTAAACATCTTGGTTTCACCATTGTTGAGTTAATAATATCGCTTCTTTTTATGAAGCGGATTTTAATTTGTTACATAAATTTAAAAGCAAATTTTGTTCATCTTCGGATAACACATTCATCAAGCGCGACTGGACCTCGAGGC
>CAJVYT010000518.1 GCA_913009765.1 uncultured candidate division Zixibacteria bacterium | reverse complement strand
ATGAGGAGCGCGCGTAGCGTGTCTGGCTCGATCCGTTTGATGCCCCGGCGGTTGAGACCAGCAAACGATTTGGGGAACACCATGCTCCTCATCCTGGGCGATGTCCCCGAGGTACGAGGGGGCATCGCTTCACATCACCGGCAGCAAAAATCGGTGTGGCTGAAGCGTAGCGAAAGCCGCGCCGCTTTTTGCTGTCCGAGTGCATGTGATTGTTATGTTTACACATCTGTGAACGCCTTGACAAAACCTCCAATAAATTCGCCCCATTTGCCGACATTGGTCTTTTTGCCCTCAAACAATTTTTGCACTTGATATATTCTTGATGTCGAGTTATTGCATATTTTAATTAGTTCATTTGCATGCATACTCAACACATACTCTAACTCACTCCGCATGTCAGAAGGATATAGAGCTACTACATTTGCTTTTGAATCAATGAGTATTGGATGAATAGTAAATGAGTCGCATCCATAAAATGAACTCATTGCAGCAGAATATATGCTTCCCTCTTTCGAATATTTTGCTTGCTTTATGTCCACATCCATAATTTGATTTGCCTCTATTGCTTTCTGCATTAAAAGTTTTTCTTTTGGCAATCTTGTAGACACCATCTCTGCAACAAGCCTATTCGTACTATGGCCGTAGTATTCAGCGTTTGGCTTGATTCTTCGGAACAAATCAATTGCCACATCCTTTTCTAGGAGACGGAAACCATAGTCTTGTGTAACTGAGGCGAACCAAAGGTGTTTTCTAAGCTCTTTAGATGGAAATATTTTCTTAGCATAGCCATACAATTCACTTATAAGGGAGACTTCTTCCTGTTCAACCAATTCTTCAATTTTAAGTTGGAACCAATTGTACCCAACCTCGTAGATATTCTTTACCAACGAGTTAAACACGACCAAGTCGAAACTCAGGGTTTCAGGATATAGCAGTCTGACTTTTTGTATGTGCCCATACCCGTTAATTCTAATATGGAAGTTTGTAAGTTTTGGCCTTTCACCTATTGAGTGATGATTGATAACAACATCTAAAAACTTTCCATTAGAAAAATCTCTTCCTATGTTTATTGAAAATAAGGTATTGCTCTGAGGTGAGACAAGGTACTCATTTAGATCATTAAAATTCAGGTTTAAAAATTCGTTAGAGTATTTCTTTAGAACGTCGCCAAGACTGAATACCAAAACCTTTTCTAGTGTTTCCGCCAAATCTGGCAACTCATTTAAGTTAAAATGACCTAGCAGGCTATCCAACTCCTTAATGAGTTCATCCTTAACGCACTCAATTAACTCATATTGAGTCATTTACCCTGCTCCAAATACACTATCAATTAATTTGACGCGTTCCCCTGGTTCAGTATTTTGAAAAATATTTCTTCCAACGCACACGCCACTAAACCCCATTTCTTTAGCATCGACGAGTTCACTTTCAAATGCATTAGATATACTACCCCCGGCAAGAATTACTGGTGGATGTGATGACGTGAATGGGTTTATTTTTTTTCTTTCATCTAGGCTTGAAGGAATTCTAGTTTTTATAATATCCGCGCCCAACTCAACGCATACTCGAACGGCATATGAAAACTCCTCGGCGGTCTCATAGTCTGGATGATTAAGCATGAACAAAACAGGCAATCCATAGATACCAGCTTCATCAACTATTTTTGATATGCCCGTTACAGCATAATTTAGATCTGTTGAATTCAAGTTCAATTGAACTGATACTGCTGTCGCGCCAAGTGAAATCGCGCACTTTACAGTCGCTGTCTGAACCTTGTTTACCCCAGAATTCAACCTGTCTGGAAGACCCATAAGCTGTACGATTATATTTTTCTTATAGATAATATCCAGCTTGTCAATAATACCAGCATTTAGAACCACTGAAGGTATTTCAAGTAAACTATTATCACTAACCCAGCCATTTATCTCTCTAACGGAATGAATGCCCTTTATTGGCCCTGATGTAAGGGAATGATCTAGAGCGATAATCAAAAAATACCGCTTTCCCTGTTGCAATTTTAGCAACCTGCGTTCCTTGCTCCACAACATAGATCACAGCCCTCTATCATCTTGAACGAATTCGATAAAGTTACCACTGGGATCTTTTATGAAAAAGTAATCAATATCTGTACGACCATGCTTGATGCTTACAGTTTCTGCCAACTTGTTCTTCAAAACAAATTCTTTAGCATCTTCAATTGAGTCCACCTTTAAGCCAAAATGCTTAATTCCGATCCTTGGCAAATCCGTTTCAAGTGATTTTGTGGTTTCGGGTGCATCTTGCTTTTCAGTAAAGCAGAAAAATTCAAGATAGGTGCTGTTCAACTTCATGTGCACAATGGTTAAGCTATCGTTCTCCGCCTCCCATTCTAGAACCTTCTTGAATCCAAGTTTTTCATAAAACCGAACTGAGTCTTCGATGCTCTTTACGCTTAACGATATGTGGTGAACTGAAAACATTTTCTATCTCCTATTCTGAGATCTCACAAATACGATACTTACCAAGTATAGAACTCATGCGTTTAAATTATTTGAAACATAACGCCCTCATCAGGGGCTTTCAAAGCTGGCGTGGCTTTTGCGGTTTTTTTGCAAAAGCCGCGACAGGTTTGAAAGTCCTCTTCCAGGTAGAAGCACCGGTTACCCGGTGCTCCCCCCACAGATCCGTACGTGAAGATTTCCCTCATACGGTTCCTCGGTCACCAAAGGCTCTACGCCAATGGCTAACCCAACAGGCGACACCCCGTTGGGTGCATAACTTCGCTATCCTGCAACAACAGTCCAGCTGCTAAATGTTGTGAATTATTCTGGGTTTCGGTAACGGGAAGGCGGCTCGAATCTTCTCGAACTTTAAC
>CAJVYT010000517.1 GCA_913009765.1 uncultured candidate division Zixibacteria bacterium | reverse complement strand
TAGAGATGACCTGCGGGGCATATGGAATGGAAAGAAATACAGGGATTTCAGAAGCCGCGTAGATAATTTCCGTAAATCACCGGATAGTGAGCCTCAGATCTGCCAAAGCTGTCTCAGATGGAAATAATAAGCCTGCTACAGAAATTCCGCGCTTTCCCGTTTTTTAATAGACGTTGTAAAGACAGGCTCAATATCTTTATATCTCTTCCTGCCCGCCAAAAAGGCGGGGGTTCAAATACTTTTTCGTATAACTTCAATAAATGGATAGCAAAAAACAGGTCCAAATATAATATCGTTTACAACATCGGCAAGGCTGACAGGGCTATTGTAATTGCCAACAAGATGGACATAAAACGTCTTGCAAAGGCAAAGGATAAGGGGTGTTTCATAATTCACCGGCTTGATGAGCACGTGGAGCCGGTTGAGGACGAATACCGCAGAAAAAAGCACGCACATATAAAAGAACTTAACCGCTTTGCGGATATTACCGTGTTTCAAAGTAATTTTGTTTTCGAGAACATGTACCCGTTTTTAGACCGTCCAGAAAAATATGAAATAATTCACAATGGCGCTGACCCGGAAGAATTTTACCCTGATGATCAGCCCGGTAAATTTATCGGACACGTCACCTGGGGTACAGGGGGCAAGAAAAGGCTGGATATGCTATATGAGACAATCCGGGCTAATCCGGAAGAAAGATTTTTGCTTGTCGGGAATCATTCCGCGTCAAAGTACAATTTTACGGACCTTGCCAATGTAAATTACGCGGGAACTGTGAAAAGACAGCAGATGCCGTTCTTTTTACATAAAATGAAGTTTCTCTATTTTCCCTCTGAAAATGACCCCTGTCCCAATACTGTTATAGAGGCGATCCTTGCCGGCGTACCTGTATGTTATAACCCTTTGGGCGGTACAAAGGAATTAGTTAAAGACTGCGGTACTGAACTTTCCGGCTATCAGGATATGAACGCTAATATTGAAAATTTCAGAACAGAGTGTCTAAAACGAACGGATCTGCACTTTTATTACACTGCTGAAAGATATCTGGAACTCTAATGACAAACCATTTAAAAATATCAATACCGATAAAAATTAAAAAGCAGGGAGGAGCCTGTAGCTTTCCGAATAATTTCATTCCCGATACTATCTTTGCACTTCACATAGGAGTCATTTTAGGATCCGGGAGAAAACCTTTAAAAAGTTTTTTTGATTTTATCAGGTTAACGCGGTAATGGGGAAAATCGTAGTAGGGGAAAGGCTGGCATGGTTTAAAGATAGAGCGGACCGCCACGATTTCTGGGAAAAACATTGGGAAGGCTCAAAAGAGACCACGTCCAGGAGGATTGAAAAGGCAAGGCAAGGCTGCAGAGGTCTATATAAAAAGATATTTAATAAATGGATTCCAAAAAATGAGCCTGTCCTTGAAGGCGGCTGTGGAGTAGGGCAGATAGTTATGGCGCTTCAATCTACCGGATATGATGTTGTTGGAGTTGATTTTTCCGATAAGACTATTCAAAACTCAAAAAAAATAGCGCCGGACCTGAATATTGAACATGGGGATATATTTAATCTGAATTTTCCTGATAATCATTTTGGCGCTTATATCTCATTTGGGGTTGTTGAACATTACCATGATGGGCCTGGCGAGGCTTTTAAAGAGGCTTATAGAGTTACAAAACCAGGGGGTGTTTTTATCTGCTCTGTGCCTTTTTTTTCTCCGATTAGAAGGTTAAGGGTATTGCTCGGAGACTACACATTTTCAGAAAAGCCCGATAAAGACAATTTTTATCAATACGCTTTTACAAAAAAAGAGTTTACCGGCCTATTGTCTTCATATGGTTTTTCGGTTATAGAGACTTACTGTCAGGCAGCGGTGCTTGGGGCGCGGAAGGAAGTTTGGGGATTTGAAAGGCTGTACAAACTTATGCCCGGCATAGTCCGTAAAGGTATAAGCCGTATTGAGCTGGGTAAATCGTTTGTAGGGCATATGATTATTTTTATAGCTGTGAAGGATAAGTAAAAGTCTTTCTTTATGCGGATGTCTTTTATTTCAAAGAAGAAACCTGTTTCGATAGGCTGGGTTACGCAGGCAAGGTGGCCGTACTGGAATGTAATGGCCTCTACGAGGATCAGGTGCCTGGATATTATCAGGTTCTTAAAAACCCTTGATATAAAAACCGGTCTTTACAGGAATTCCGGGAATTATGACATTGTTATTTTCCAGAAATCTTTTTCCGCGGAGCATTATGAGCTTGCTAAAAGATTATCTGCTGCCGGGACCAGGATTATACTTGATATAAATGTGAACTACTTTCTAAAAGAAGGTGAGACAGCGCAGGTTTCGGAAAAGCAGATAAAGGATTTACACAGATTCCTTGAATTGACGGACACGGTTTTAGTGTCCTCTCATTATCTCAAGAGCGTTGCAGATAAGTTCCATACTGATATCCGATACATCCCCGAACATATAAGCACGGTCGGTTTCCACCCGCCGAACAGGCGTTCAAATCCCATAAAACTGTTGTATTGCGGATATGCTCTTAAAGCCGGGGATGTTCTTCTGATAGAGGATGTTTTACAGGAACTGTCAAAAGAGTATGATTTTGAATTTATTTTTGTCTGCGAAAAAGATCCAGCTCTAAAACTGCCCGTAAAAACATCATATATAAAGTACAGGCATAAAAATCTGGTAAAAATATTAAGGCTGGGAGATATAAAAATAGCGCCAAGAAATCTTGATAACAGTTATGACCTTGGCCACTCCTTTACAAAGATCGGTTATCCCATGTCAGTTGGTCTGCCCGTGGTAGCGAGTCCTGTGCCCTCATATAAGGGGTCTCCGGCATTACTTGCCG
>CAJVYT010000516.1 GCA_913009765.1 uncultured candidate division Zixibacteria bacterium | reverse complement strand
ACATAGAAATTTGAGGCGGCTGCAAGTTGCCAGAAAAAACAGGATCGCAAGCAATATCGGGAGAAGTCAAAGCACATTTAGTTTTTTTTTCAAGCAGAAGACGGCATACGAGATATATCAGTGTGACTGGAGTTCAGACGTGTGCTCTTCCGATCTGAATATCTTACGAAACCTTTTCAACTTGAAAAATTAATTGAAACGGTCAATCAGGCATGTGGACTTCATAGTACAGCACAATCAACCGATATTACTCCTGCTCCTCAAAAAGATTTAGAAGTTGATGAAATTATCGGGAAGTCCCCCGAGATTGTAGAAATTGCCAAACTGATTGGACAGGTAGCAAACTCCGATGCTGCCGTACTTATCTTTGGTGAATCGGGGACAGGTAAAGAGTTAGTCGCTCGTGCAATACATAGAAGTTCAAAAAGAAAATATGATGCTTTTTCATCGGTAAATTGTGCCGCACTGCCGGAGACACTTTTAGAGTCAGAATTATTTGGACATGAAAAAGGTGCATTCACGGGGGCATATTTTAAACGGATTGGTAAATTTGAACAAGCTCATGAGGGTACACTCTTTTTAGATGAAATCGGTGATATGTCTTTGTTAACACAATCTAAATTACTGCGTGTATTACAAGAGCAGGAATTAGAACGGGTCGGAGGCAGTGAAACTATCAAAGTTGATGTTCGTATAATTGCCGCTACAAATAAATCTTTAGTACAATGTATGAAAGAGGGAGCTTTCAGAGTTGATTTATTTTATCGTTTAAAAGTCGTCTCTATTTATCTTCCGCCGCTGAGAGAAAGACGGACTGATATTCCGATTCTTATCGATCATTTTATGAATAAATATACCGGCAAGTTACATCAGGGTCCAAAGAAAATTTCTAAAAAAGCTGTACAATTATTAACAAAATATAATTGGCCGGGAAATGTTCGTGAACTTGAAAATAATATTCATACTGCGCTGGTGATGGGGAAGACCGATGTACTGCAGCCCGAAGATTTTCCATTCTTTATTGAAGGAAATAATAAATTAGATGTTGACTTAGATGTTTTGCAAGAAGATTACACCGAAACTTTCAAAAAAATTATTGATCCGGTTATGCCAAAACTTATTGCTGGCTCAGCAGGACAGATTTATCAATTTTTGGAATCAGCTTTTGAACGGGCAATTATCTCATCCTGTTTGAAGCATTTTAACGGCAATCAGGTTAAAACATCTGAAACTCTCGGTATCTCCCGCAATACCTTACGGGACCGTATTTCACGTTACGATATCTATTAAAATACATTATCACATTTTTTTTAAATCCTATTCCATTTCAGTTTTAAATACAGTATAATAGCAATATGAAAATATGTCATTTTGCAGATACTCATCTTGGAGCCGGTGATACTCATACAAAACGAGGTAAAAGCGGGCTGACTTTACGTCAGGAAGATATTATCAATAGCTTTATCGAGGCTGTCGATAAGATAATCGCTGAAAAACCTGATATTTGTATTCATGCCGGTGATATTTTTCATGTTGTCAGACCAACGAACAAAATTATCGCCATAGCAGGGGAACAGCTGCATCGATTGGCGGAAGTACATAAGATTCCAACAGTGGTTATATCGGGCAACCATGATGCTCCAAAACAGCCTTATGTGGGTGCTGCTCTCCAAATTTTTAATCATATAGATAACCTTTATATATCAGCCGGAAGAGGCTTAGAGACCTTTACAATAGGCGATACCAAGCTGTTTGCACTCCCGCATTGCTTGACAACGGAGATTCAGAAAGAAGAGCTTAAAAAATGCGTTCCTGATTCTAATTTTAAATATAATGTTCTCATTATGCACGGTGTTGCTGCCGAAATGCCTGAATTTTCAATGGCGGATTTGGGTGAGCAGGAACTTCCACTGGCATTGATGGAACAATTTGACTATACCGCTTTAGGGCATTTTCATAACTACTGTAAAGTTGCTGATAAATCGTACTATGCCGGGTCGACCGAACGGTTATCGCAGGCAGAGCGTGATGCCGAAAAAGGATTCATTGTTGTTGAACTCGATAATTTCAATCTTCGTTTTGAAAAAGTCACATCGCGTATCATGGTTGATATGCCGATTATTCAGGCTGATGGTAAACGGGGTGATGAACTTGTGCAAACAATCAAAGAAAATCTTGAAAAAATTGGTTCATCCGATAAAATTGTCAGACTGAAAGTTACCGGAGTATCTGAGGAAACTTTGAAGACTTTACCTACTTCGGTTCTTGCTGAATTAAAACAAAAATCGTATTCCTTGAATATTCAGTTTGAGAAAGAGAAGATGGATGAGTCGACACCTCAATTTGGACGGGCGGGGATAGGGAATATTGACACAGGCTTTATCCAATTTTTAGATTCCGCCGATTTAAAAGGGTTCGACAAGGACCGCCTGAAAACCGACGCCATGCGATATTTATCGAGTGCTGAATAAAAAACAAACACACCCCTTAACCGACTCTTAAAATAGGGGAAATGACAATTATAAAAACATTTTAAAGACAGAATGAGCATACTTCGACAGGCTCAGCATGACTTATTATAAAAACCTATCATCTTATCACCAAGTCACCCTGAGCGGAGTGTCGAAAGGTCTTTCAAGTCACCCTGAGCTTGTCGAAGGGTCAGTTTCAAATGGGTTCAAGATCGGAAGAGCACACGTCTGAACTCCAGTCACACTGATATATCTCGTATGCCGTCTTCTGCTTGAAAAAAAAAAAAAAAACACATATACAAATCTAATCTGCCAAAACCCCCCTCACCCATACCCTCCCTTTACTTCCTCATTCTCCTCACTCTCTCTTACCTCTTCCTCCCACTTCTATTCC
>CAJVYT010000515.1 GCA_913009765.1 uncultured candidate division Zixibacteria bacterium | reverse complement strand
TGTCGTAAGTGGAGAGTGGCATGTGTGGGGGGGGGGGGGGGTGTGTGGGGGTGGGGTGTATTTTTTTTTTCAAGCAGAAGACGGCATACGAGATATATCAGTGTGACTGGAGTTCAGACGTGTGCTCTTCCGATCTGGCCACGCACAGAAAGCCTTGCAGGACAAGTTCCGTGAGTATGATAATCGGCTCAAAAAATTACAATGTGAAAAAATCGCTTGGCATATTGATCAAGTTCAGATTCCTTCAGGTATTTTTGGCCCTCGAGTGAGTGACAAGACTGAGCGGGCTCTGCTTGATCATGAATGTAATAAGAAAAGTAGACATATTCCAATTAGACAGCTATTACATAGATCAAGCGGCGCATTAGTCGCTATAAAGCCATGCTTCATGATGGGTCCAATGTCAGTTGCCCAATATCTTGCCCCCGGTCAAATAGAATTTGATTTGGTTATTATGGATGAGGCTTCTCAGATAAAGCCACAGGATGCCTTAGGAGCGGTTGCGCGAGGTTCACAGTTAGTAGTAGTTGGTGATCCAAAGCAGTTGCCACCAACAAGCTTTTTTGAACGCGTTGTTGATGGTGACGAGGATGATCCAACTGCAATCGAGGAGTCAGAAAGCATTTTAGACACAACACTGCCAATGTTTCAAGCAAGGCGGCTTCGATGGCACTATCGATCTCAACACGAAAGTCTAATTGCATTTTCCAATCATTCATTCTATGACAGTAATTTAGTTTTATTTCCGTCACCGCATAAAAAAGTTGATGGCTATGGTATCAAATATTCAAAAGTGCCACGTGGCTCTTTTGTTAATAGGCGGAACATGGAAGAGGCAAGAATAATTTCAGAGGCAGTACGAGAGCATTTTAAACATAACTCATCAGAGTCACTGGGAGTAGTTGCAATGAGCGCTGAACAGCGTCTACAAATTGAAAGTGCTATAGAGATGCTGGCAAAAGAAGACAGTGTGTTTCAAGAGTTACTAGAGAAGGATCTACATAGAGACGAACCATTATTCATAAAGAATCTTGAGAATGTACAGGGTGACGAACGAGATCTTATTTTCATCTCTATGACATATGGACCGCAAGAACCCGGTGGAAATGTTTATCAACGTTTTGGCCCAATAAATTCAGAGGTGGGTTGGCGTCGATTGAATGTCCTTTTTACACGTGCAAAGAAGCGTATGCATATTTTTAGCTCCATGGGATCGACAGATATAATTGTAGGGTCTACATCCAAACGAGGGGTGCACGCCCTCCATGACTTTTTAGCCTATTGCGAAACTGGCATTCTTCATAAAACCGAAAGAGATACAGGACGTGCACCAGACAGTGACTTTGAAATTGCTGTTATGGATTGGCTGCGCAATGAAGGATTTGAATGTGTCCCACAGGTCGGAGTTACAGGCTTCTTTATTGATATAGCTGTAATAGATCCAGGCAATCCGGGACATTATTTAATGGGCATTGAGTGTGATGGAGCCACTTACCATTCAGCGAAATCAACGCGAGACCGTGATCGATTGCGACAAGCAATACTAGAACGTCTTGGTTGGCAAATTCGTCGCATATGGTCAACGGATTGGTTTAAGAACCCAGAGTCTGAATTAAAACCAATAATTCGTGAGCTTCATAAATTAAAGACTGAGCGGGTAGTTGAAGCTCCGTCCATATCAGAATCTGTGGAAATAGAGCAGATAATCGAGGAAGCAGAAAAAAGTGAATCTTCTATAGATAACTATGTTTCCAATGAAATCAACCTGAAAGATAAACTTCTGGCATTTGATCGAGAAATAATGAGAAAAGAGCTACCAGAAATTCCTGAAAATAAAAGACTTCTTCGACCAGCTATGCTTGATGCATTATTAGAACATTTACCCACAGACAGATCAGAGTTCTTGGAAGTTATTCCTCTTTATTTGCGTGAATCAACTGCCACTGGGCAAGGAAAATACCTAGATAATATTTTAGAGGTTATTAATTTGGAGCTTGAGCACAAGACAAAATAAGGCATAATGATCACATGCAGTGAATGCAGAACCACAGGTATCTAATTGACCTTTGATTTTGTATGATCTGCGAATTGTCTTTTTTTTGCAAAAAACATCCTTCAGGTTCTGCATAACTGAGGTGGACGTTAGGCTGCAAATCCAAGAACGATGTCAAATCTCCATTCTTCAGTGAAAACCTGTAAAATAAACCATGAATTCTAAATCATCAAGCTTGCCGCTTTCACTGACATCCTCGGCTGGACAAGCGGCGTGATTATAGAATTGAAGTTTATGCTTGGGAAGGATATAATTTAAACATGGAAAAGCTGAAGTATATACATTGGCAGGATGAGGGCATATGGCTGGGATATCTGGAAGAATATCCGGATTATATGACACAAGGGGAATCCATAGCTGAACTCGAAGAGAATTTGAAGGACATCTATAAAGAGCTTACCGGCGGAAACATTCCCTGTGTGCGTAAAGTCTCTGAACTCCAAGTCTCTTGAAAAGAAAAAATCTAGTAAAAGCGATCGAAAAGAATGGGTCTGTTTTCATCAGGCATGGAGGGAAGCACGACTGGTATCAAAATCCAAAGAGCAAGGTCTGCCAGCCAATACCGCGACACAAAGAAATCAACGAGCGTCTCGCCAAGCACATAATCAATAAATTAAAGTAGTTGCCTAAAATCGCTCTTATTACAGAGCGTAAATCTCTAACAAGACCGGAGCAATATTAATTATATGGGATATCAGGAAATTACATTAAAGCTGCCGACTGACTATACGGATAAGCTGCTGAAAAAAAAGATAAGAAAAGATCTGGATATCACTGACTTTTCCATTCAGATAGCGCACAAAAGCCTTGAT
>CAJVYT010000514.1 GCA_913009765.1 uncultured candidate division Zixibacteria bacterium | reverse complement strand
CCCTACACGACGCTCTTCCGATCTGGACAGGTGTGTATCTCTCTTCAGCGTATCTATGTGCACAGAGATATTGCAGACGAATTCAGCAAAAAGTTTGTACAGGCGGTGAAAGCAATAAAAGTGGGCAATCCTCTGGATAAGGATGTAGAACTCGGACCCATGATAGATGAACGAGAAGCCGAACGAGCAAAAAGCTGGATAGATGAAGCAGTGTCTCAGGGAGCGCAATTACTTGCAGGAGGAAAAGTAAAAGGCAGAATATTGTTCCCGACAGTGCTTAGAAATACTACAAAAGAAATGCGTGTTATGTGCATGGAAGTTTTTGCTCCGGTTGTATCTATAATCGAATATGATAATTTCGAAGAGGCAGTACGTCATGTTAATAATTCCGACTATGGTCTGCAGGCAGGCGTCTATACGAACGATATAAAAAAGGCTTATTATGCAATTGATAATTTAGATGTTGGCGGTGTCATGATAAACGATACATCTATTTTTAGAGTTGACCATATGCCTTACGGCGGCAACAAAATAAGCGGAATAGGCAGAGAGGGTGTAAAATTCGCTATAGAAGAAATGACAAATATAAAGATGGTAATGATAAATTTGGGATAATAATGGGGTCGCGTCTCAACATTTGACATTCAGTTATTCTTCTGATATTGTTCAAGTATTATGACACGTTCTTTAAGACTCTCCTTTGAAAACGCATTTTATCATATAATCGCAAGAGGCATAAGAAAAAAACATCTTTTATTCAGATAAGGATAAATATATTTTTTTAGACAAAATGAATGAAACATTTGAGAAATATTCGTTTGTATTGTATGCCTATTGCCTGATGGATAATCATTATCATCTGCTTATACAAACACCGCTTGCCAATATATCAGAATATCTAAATACTTCATATGCCAATTGGTTTAGAGCAAAATATAAACTTGTCGGGTCAATATTTCAGGGCAGATATAAATCCATACTTGTCGATGAGGATAGTTATGCATTAGTTCTCTCAGCTTATATTCATCTGAATCCGCTGAGAGCGGGAACGGTTGAGAAACTCGAGGATTATCCGTTCAGCAGCTTCTCAAATTATACGGGCAGGAAGAAACCTACTGTAAAGAGACTTGATACCTCATTGATCTTAAGCAAGTTTTCCGGTAATCAAGAACAGGCTCAAGAGAAATATATGCGGTTTATTATTGAAAATAAGGCAATGAAATCTCCACTATCAGATGCAAAAGGAGCCGCTCTCGGAGATGAGCGGTTTATGAAAAAGATTACCGAAAAGATAAAATCATCAGGCAAAAATAGAGAGATCAAAGAGACAAGACTTATATCAGCTTATAGCCCCGATGAAATAATAGAAGCCGTATCAGATTGTTTTCATATAGAAAAAGACACAATATTTGAAAAACAACGGGGCAATATATATAGACAATTGGCCTTATACTTCCTCAAAAAACATTCTGCATTATCATTAAATCAGATAGGGAAGCTTTTCGATATGGATTATGCTGCCGTTTCTAAAGCTGTTGGGAGATTTGAAAAAAAGATTGAAGAAGATAGAATAGTTTCAGAGATGAGTGAAACAATAGCAAAAGCATTGAAAAAAAAGAGAAATGTCTAATGTTGAGACGCGACCCCGATTTTATTCCTTGAGACGCGACCCCGACTCTATGCCCAAAGAAATTTAAAGGAAGTGTGCAAAATGGAGGATATGAGAGATAATAAAAGAAAAATACCCGGCATGATTTATATATTTGTTTCATTCATTCCATGGATCATCTACTGGATATTGTGCGGCATAGGAAACACGTTGGGAATCATTATATCCCTCGCTGTTTCTTTGCTTCTCATAATTCCTCAAATCCGTAAAAGAGATTTCAACCTGATGGATGTTACTTCTCTTCTCTATTTCAGCATAGCCGCTACTGTCACATTTATCTTCAACCTGAACATATTTGTTGAAAAAAGCGGTTTTCTCGGTTATTCCGTCTTATTCCTTATGGCACTGTTTTCTTTAATCATCAAACAACCTTACACCCTTCAGGTTTCAAAAAAAGACTATCCGGAAATCTACTGGAAGGAAAAATCATTTTTAACTATCAACAACATAATTACCGGAGTCTGGGCAGCAATCTACATAGTAAATGCAACCGTATTTTTACTTCTCAGTTCTTTTACCGTAATCTTCTCAAATACTTTAATTGCTCTTGGTATAGCATTTTCAATCGTTTTCCCATTGAAGGCATCTGCTTACTTTGCTTCAAGGGAATTTAAAAAATATGATTGGAATGTTGAAGTAAATCCTCAAAAGCCAAAGGGTGAAAACGAATATGATGCCATCATCGTCGGCTCCGGCATTGCCGGCTTAACCTGTGGTGCTCTACTCTCAAAGAGGGGATACAAGGTTTTAGTTTTGGAGCAGCATTATCAGGTTGGAGGCTACTGCTCATCTTTTAAAAGGAACGATTTTGTCTTTAATGCCGGAGTGGAAAATATAAGCGGATTGTGGGAAAAAGGTCCTATCAGCTATCTTCTTAAAGAGATTGGATTCAAAAAGGACGATCTCTTCGTAAAAAACAGGATGGAGCTCATCTCCAAAGGCAGGAAAGTCAATGCCGGTAGTTTGGAAGGATTCATGAAAGTTCTATCGAATATGTTCCCGGAGGAGAGATCGGAAGAGCGTCGTGTAGGGAAAGAGTGTAGATCTCGGTGGTCGCCGTATCATTAAAAAAAAAAAAAAAAATCTCACACGTCTGAACTCCAGTACTGATATATCCCGTATGCCCTCTTCTGCATCCCTCTGTTCTCTCGCCACTACAACCAACTCTTACCCCTCCTCACATCGACCCATCTCCCACCCGTT
>CAJVYT010000513.1 GCA_913009765.1 uncultured candidate division Zixibacteria bacterium | reverse complement strand
GACCCTCCCGAATAATCATGGCATGCCCGGGCTCAAGCTTGCTGATAGATTCAAGCATGGTATCGGGAGCTGGGCACCAGAGATATGAAAGATAATAGTGAACTGCCTGGTGATTAATCCTCTTCTCGATATCGGGAAGCTGTAACAAGGCCTTTATTTCACTTGCAAAAAGAAAGCCTTTTTGGGGTGTTGCATAGTATAACGGTTTTACTCCCAAGTGGTCCCGGGCCAGGAATAGCTCCTTTTTTCTTCGATCCCAGATAGCAAAAGCAAATATGCCGTTTAATTGTCCTAATAAGTCACATCCGTATTTTGTAAATAGCTTGAGAATAACCTCCGTATCACTATTACTTTGAAAACGGTATCCTTCTCTTTCCAAGTCAGATCGCAATTCCCGGTAATTATAAATCTCACCATTAAAAACGATTACTCCCGGCCCACTGTCATCGATCATCGGCTGATGCCCGGACAGCGACAGATCAATAATAGCCAGGCGTGTATGGGCTAAACCTATCCCGCACCTTTGGTCATACCATGTTCCCCTGTCATCCGGCCCGCGATGTCTCTGAGCCATGTTCATTTGTTCTAAAAAAAAAAGCTCAAATGAGCCCAAGTAGCCAGCTATGCCGCACATTATTTCTTCATCCGTTCTGGTTGCTTACCTTTGGATACATGATTTTTCTCCCTGCTACAATTCTCAATTTCGTAGATTTTTGCTTTTACATGAAAAACTTGAATAGATTGAAAACAAGAATATATCAGTCCTGGAATTCCATCCAAGAATCCTAGGCGAAATAGATACTTATAAAAAAATACTAACAATGGCGATCCAGGCAATGTTAGAAAAACTTTTTTAAACCAGCGCCTCCGTTGCGCCTGATTCCCCAAAAGCGCCGGTCTAATACCACCACTATTTCCCTTTAGATGAACGCCTGCTTCCCAGTTGGAATACTCGTTGTGTTTTGCTATATAGCGATCCAAGGAATTAAAATTTTCGTGACGAATCGGATTTTTTAGACGAGCAACATTACCATCAACGATAACATGTTCATGAACCTCAATATCCGACATAGACAAATCTTGTGATTCCAAGCGCTTTTCATATTTGCCTTTTCCTTTCCGAAAAAGAAATAGCTTCCAAAGTTCTGTTTCGCCAAAACGTAATTGCCGGCCTAAAAAATAAATCTGAAACCGCAGCCAATAGCCATCATAAATACTGTTTCTTATAGCATATTCTATCTCTTTTTTGATGGGGTCCAGTAATATCTCATCCGCATCTAAAAGCAAGATCCACTCATTGCGAAAATCATATGTATCCAAAGCCCATTGGCGTTTCTTCGGCCAACGGCCTTGATAATAGAACTGTAGAACCTTCGCACCATGCGATTCCGCAACTTCGATCGTGCCGTCGTTACTTTGCGAATCAACGACAACAATTTCGTCTGACCATCCTTCTAAAGCAGCCAAACAACGGCTAATGTTTTTTGACTCATTTCTAGTGGGAATAAGCACAGAGACTGGTATCGTTTTTCTATTTTTCATGTCTCATTTCTTTCACTTATTTTTCTCGATACCACAAACCAGGTTCTATACATTTTCCAAAACCGGCCGATACCTGCCCAAGAAATGGGATAGAATCCTGAATTATTCAGGCACCGCTGCAAGCCTTTTCTGTCAAAGTACCTTATGTGACTTCCCTCGGGATCAAAATGCTTGTCAAACTTGAGCAGAACTATGAGAAGGTTCTTCAAAATACCATGATAGGGTGTGGTCAGAATCAAGAGTCCGTTTGGTCTGAGCACCCGGTTTATCTGATCGAGAAAAGCTCTTACATCCAAAACATGCTCAATAACCTCCGTGCACCAAACAGCAGCAAAACTGTTATCCGCTTCAGGAATGCTTCCATCCTCATTCAAAGTCCTGAAAATCTGTGAAATCTGTGAAATCTGTGGATGATTTTTACGGGCCATTTCAATAATAGCTTTGTGAGAAATATCCATACCTGTAGCCGAATATAATACCCCGCCTCATGCATCAATTCAGTAAACTGCCCCCCCCCGCAACCTAAATCCAGCACCTTATCGCCTCGTTTCAGATATTGTGCCAGCGTTTCCAGCAGCCGCCTTCTGCGCTCAGGAGTGGTTACATCGTTATCAGAAACATCTGTGTCCCGATCCCAGTAATTCTCATAGTATTCTTTCACATCACCCATCCACTCTCATCCAATTCGGAGGCGCTCCGCCCCCTAAAAGCCACTCATACGTTTTATGCATCATCGCCCCAATTCGCTCCCATGAAAAATGCAGCTTCATCCAAGTCCGGCTATGTCTATTTCTTCAGATTATGTAGTTTTCCTGATTATAAGGAAGGATTTTAGCAACGAGTATTTCAAGAGATATCTTTCTTTCTGGCAACGCATAGGATATTAGCCCGTAATCCGCGAAAAAATTCCGTAGAATTTACAACTCTCTCATAGACCATAAAAACAAAGAAAAGGGCTCTGGAGTTCATGCCATAAGAAGGTTCTTTTTCAATAAGCTCCATCTCTGTTATCTTAAACCCTGTATCCATTAAAATCTTTCTACAACTTTTTTCACTATTGAATAAATAGCTCGTTGGATGAGGGTCGGCAGCCTCTCCGGGCAGTCTCCTGAGCCATCTTGAGGCGATTCTATGCAACCAGTACGGCGTAAGGAATCCTACTATTGATACATAATGAAACTTATTTGGGGTTCGAAAAATTTACCAAACTAAAGTTCCGAAAAAAGCGAAAAGCCAGGGATTAAGGGCGTGATAGCAGTATTATAAAGTGAGGCAAATCCCACTTGTGGACATGAGCACAAGGCCCATGATAGGCCATATATATCCGCTTAATCCCCAGCTCTTCGATCTT
>CAJVYT010000512.1 GCA_913009765.1 uncultured candidate division Zixibacteria bacterium | reverse complement strand
AGGACTCAGCACAAGACACAGTAGACAGAAGATTTCTAACGTGCCCGGCGAAGTTTCAACGAAGACGGGTTGCTCTAATTAACCTAAACAAATCCCAATTTGTAATCTTAAAATCACTCAATAGATTAAATTATATAACTGGGTTTTAATTTCATTTTTGGAAATAATTGTCAAGGGTCACTTTATTCCCCAGTAAAAACGTAAAACGGACCACTTTATTCCCCAGTTAGCGGGTCAGTTTATTCCCCAGTAGCCGGACCACTTTATTCCCCAGTGAAAAGGCAAAACGGACCACTTTATTCCCCACCTCGAAAACAAATAAAAGACGATTTTTGTTCTCACATATTTTCAATCATTTGGAGAATAAAAATGGCATTTAACGAGGTAAAAATAATGGAATTAAAAGAAATCATAAGACGCCGGAAATCGGGACAGAGCATAAGCAAAATATCGAAGGCAACCGGACGGGACAGAAAAACGATACGAAAATATCTGAACCTAATTGAAGAAGAAGGCTTAATTGATTTAGATGAACAAGGCAAAGACGATACTGTCAAATTAAATGAAGCGTTACAAAAGATTAAAAAGCAAACAAAAAGGAAACCGGGCAAGCAAAATATATTTACACCATATTACGTAGAGATAAAAAAGTTAATAGAAAAGAAAGGAAAAAACAAAGGATTAAAAATAAAGTCAGCCTATAAAGTAATATGCCTAAAGCACGATTTATCCAGTAAAACAAGCTTTAGCAGTTTTAAGAGATATATTAGTTCACAAAACATTTCTGCTCAAAACTCTCAAACAACTTGCCGCATAGAAACACCACCTGGAAACCAACTACAAGTAGATTACGCAAAAGTAGGACTTCTCCTGAATCCAGGCACGGGTAAAAGGAAGACCGTTTACGCTTTTATAGGCACTCTTTCCTATAGTCGTCATAAATATGTAGAGTTTGTTTATAGTCAAGACCAAAAAAGTTTTGTTGAATCCCACGTAAGGATGTTTAAGTTTTTCGGTGGTGTTCCTAAGACTATCGTAATAGACAATCTCAAATCCGGTGTAATCAAACCCGACTTATACAACCCACTACTTAACCGAAGTTATTCTGAAATGGCAGAATATTATAACTGCTTTATAGATACTGCAAGAGTAGCCACGCCAAAGGATAAACCGAAAGTAGAGCGTGATGTACAAACGATAAGAGAAGAATTTAAGGTGATGCTTGCCATTAATAAAAACCTTACGATAACCGAAGCCAACAAGGGAATACTTGAATTCTTAGTCAAGGATTATGGAAGAAGAAAGCATGGGACAACCGGGGAAGAACCTCTCAAATTATTTGAGGAAGTAGAGAAGAAATCATTACTTGAACTTCCCTTTGAAGAGTTTGAAGTCTCCGGGTGGAAAGAGGCAAAAGTTCATCCGGACTGCTATATTCAAATAAAGAAGAAGGCATATTCAGTCCCTTATGAATTTGTGGGCAAAAAGGTTTGGGTTAAAGTAAAATCAAAACTAATAGAAGTCTATTATAACGAAGCTATAATCAAAGTTCACACCGTACCGAAAGGATACCGGCAGACAGACTATGATGATTTCCCGGATAATGTTAAAAATGCAGTAGATAAAGATTTACCATACAGACTACAAAAGAAAGCCGGGAGAATCAGCGGCGATAATCTGAAACAGCTAATAAGAAAACTACTAACCCCGCATGCCTTCATAAATTTAAGAAGGGCGCAAGGGATAATATCCGTTGCAGAAAAATACCCGGCTTCATTAGTAGAAAAAGCAGCTTATGAGGCTCTTAATCACAGAAGAACTCCTCATCCTAAGGATTTTAAGAAGTTAATAGAAACCATAAAAAAGGAAGAAGATGAACATTCGGATAACTGTTTCATCCTTTCTGAAGAGACCAACTCTTTTGTTAGAAATGCAGAATACTTTGTTCATCATTAAAAAAAGGAGACTTACTTATGTCTAACTATGCACAGCTAAAATCTTTAACAACAGCGCTCAAACTCTCGGGGTTGACAGAGAACCTCGAACTAAGGATAATAGAAGCCGAGCAGAATCAACTCTCATATACCGAACTACTTACTATGGTATTTAGCGATGAAATTCAAACAAGAAAAAACAGAAGGTTAAAGCGATTACTTGCAAGAGCAAGACTAAAAGGCAATCAAACCTTAGAGCACTTCGACTTTACCTTTAATCCATCGATAAATGCTACCGTTATACGTGAACTTGCTACTTGTAGATTTATTGATAAGGGGGAAAATATCTTCTTTATCGGGCCTACCGGTGTTGGCAAAACTCATCTTGCTTCGGCTATTGCTCACTCGGCTTGCAGAAAAAATATGAAGGTTGAGAACTATAATTTTAATGATTTATTTGTTGAGTTGATAAAAGCCGATCTTAACAATAAACTCGACTCGTTATTGAAAAGTATTATTAAAACTGATCTTCTCATAATAGATGACTTTGGTTTTAAGAAAATCAATCAGCAAGAGTCCGAATTATTATATAGCATTGTTGATGCTAAATATTTACAGAGGTCGATAATAATAACATCCAACAGAGCAATTAGCGACTGGTTAAACATCTTTCCAGACCCTATTATGGCTAGTGCAATTTTAGATAGATTAGCTCATAACGCTCATCAAATTATAATCAAAGGAGAATCTTACAGAAAGAAAAATAGAGCTGTTTTGCAAAACGCTTATTAGTGTTTTTTTAGCTATTTTTAAAAACGGTAATTACATTTTTGAGGTGGGGAATAATCTGAACCTGACCTGGGGAATAAAGTGGTCCTTGACATTTAATTTTGTGTTTCTCACTTAACTCTACAGCTATAACTGCTTTTTTCTTCTTTGAATCATAACTTCTGCCTTGTTTTCCTTCTTCTTTCCCACCAACTGTAAATTCGTCAACGTGAACCAACTCT
>CAJVYT010000511.1 GCA_913009765.1 uncultured candidate division Zixibacteria bacterium | reverse complement strand
ATCATTAAGAGGAAAAAAGGAGAAAATAAACAAAAAAGCTTGAACAAAGTGACCAACTTCTATATCGTAAATGAAAGGATCGTAAAAAATAATTTAATCGGCTTTTGAATGAGATTATTCCGGTCACGATAAATGGGATTCGCCGGTCAACTTCGTGGGATTAGGCACTTGCTTTGCAGTGTCAGTAAAGGTGCGGATCACAGAGTTCTACGTTATGTCTAAGGAGATAAATTATGCAACAAACTATAACCGCCCATACTTTGGATGGTAAGCAACAATCATATGTATTGCTCAATATCCCCGACGAATGTCCTCTTTGTCATAGAAACATACACCCCAAAACTATTGCTTCTTTTTCGCTTGAAGGCAGAAACTTAGTTCAAACACTTTTCCAATGTACTCATCAAAAGTGTCAAGAGATTTTCATTGGAACCTATACGCATCCTGGTAGCGGCAATTGTACCCTGACAAAGGTTTCACCGACAAATCCTAAAAAAGAAGCATTTTCCGAAATCATAAGTGATTTATCATCAGAATTTGTTGATATTTACAACCAAGCATTGTCTGCTGAATCTAAGAATCTTTCACAGTTAGTTGGAATAGGGATCAGAAAGGCTCTCGAATTCTTAGTTAAAGACTTTGCTGTAAATCAACATTCAGAAAAAGAAGAAGAAATAAGGAAATTATTCATAGGAAGATGCATTGACGAATATATTCAAGATGCAAACGTAAAGGCGTGTGCGAAGAGAGCCGCATGGTTAGGAAATGATGAAACTCATTACACACGAAAGTGGGAAGATAAAGACATAACTGACCTAAAGTTACTAACAAAACTAACAGTTAATTGGATTGAAAATGTAATTCTCACTGAGAAGTACATAAGTGAAATGGATGAAAAGAAAACATAACCTGTCAACGCACTCGAATGCATGACAGCGGTGACTGTTTTGACTTTAAATAGTTTGCATAATGCAAACGGCCTCCTTGCATAATTATACACTACATGTCATGCATCGGTGGTTTCATCGTTATGTGTCTATGGTTTCAAGCGGAATTTGGTGTTTAAAGTCCTCATAATCACTACATGTTTTGGTGTTTTCGCAATGACATGCTTCAGGATAATTCAATCTTCCTCTTTTGCTACAAAATTGCACAAGTCAAGGATACGATTCGTCAAAAACTGGTCTATCCCAACAGACCTTAGCTGTGCCTCCCAGTGAAATTAAAGTCTTTTTTGCAGTATATTTATCAGAGAAATCAAGATATTTACATGCATTAAAAAACACATAACCAGTCATTGCAGGCGGACAAGAACCAGCAGTCTCTTTTTCGTCTTTGGTTGTCTTTTTATTTTGCATCAGCTATTCTCCTTATTATTGTTGTTCAGGGTTCTTGCCCCTGAATTTTGCGTTATGTCTAAAGTAAAACGATTATGGAAAATTAATCATGTTGGTATTCTTAAGCTGGTCAGGAAATAAAAGTAAGGCTGTAGCCGAGACTCTTAAGAAATGGCTACCACTTGTAATTCAAGCAGTTGATCCTTGGCTTTCCTCTGACATATCCAAGGGTATCCGCTGGAATTCCGAAGTGTCAGCTAAACTTGAAGAATCAAAACTGAGCATAATATGTTTATCTCGGGAAAATCTAGATGCAAGATGGATACTTTTCGAAGCTGGGGCTTTAGCCAAAATAACTGATGCTTATGTCTGCACTCTTTTATTGGATGTTACCCCTGCTGAAGTAGAACCACCGCTTAGCCAATTTCAGCATACTCTAATTGATAAGAACGATGTTCGACAACTTATTCATACAATTAATCAGGCCGTAATTGATGCTGGAGAACGAGGCTTATCAGATACTACACTTGATAACATTTATGACAAATTTTGGCCTGAACTTGAGAGATCCCTTGATGACATTTCTGAAATCCAGGAGTCTGATGGACAAAACATTCGATCTGAACGTGCAATACTTGAGGAGGTCATCCAAATTCTCAGAAATCAAGAGAGGAGAGTTAGTCAGAACTTAGAAGAGGTACATTCGGGTTCTGTAGAAGATTCACCTGCCTTCACACAACTCTTCCCTTCAAGAGATATATTGACGGCATGGATTCGGATGAGAGGACAGTCCATATTAGTTTCTAAGATGAGTGGAATCCTTCGTTATATGAGCTTTGATAAGGAACAAAATACAGACGTGTTCGATAAAGAAATAGCTGTACGTAACAGAGAAGGACAATGGATTGTTACTGCAAGTAATGCAAAAATAGCTATCGTTGACAAATCTGACAGAGTATTAGAGATATTTCCAGTTAGTTATGGAGATATAAGCAAGTTTCGTGATACTAATAAAGTACAGCCTTGGGATGAGCTTATTGAGAGGGACCCGAATTCAATACCCATTGTTACAGAAGTTGGTGGACGGGTAGCTTTTGGAGATATTGTTACTGGCATAAGCGTGAAGGAAGAGGAGGATGAAGTTACTGGTTTAACATTCATGATCGTTATAGAAACTGCTAGCCATATGAGACCACGGATAGCTATCAAGAACGAGGACGGTAAAGCTACTCTTAGAATACCAAAGACAAATCATCTTGCGAGGTATTTGTTGCCTGTAGGAACATATATTTTAGTTGAAAAAGGCATGATAGTGCATCCTGGTGATGTGTTGGCAAAGATTCCGTTCGATAAAACTAAAGATTGAACATAACAAGGCACTGCAGTGAAATCGAACCAGCGGAACCTTTTTTGACTTTGTTTGATTTATTGTTTGCAAATCAGTTTTTTGCACTTTGATGTGCTTCATGGTTCGATTCACTGAGTTCGACGTTATACAGGAATAAATCATGAAAATAAAATACATACATAAAATGGTCAACAACTTTAAGGCAGTTGATTCATTGAGACTGATTGAATATGATGAAAGTAACCTGCCAGATAATATTGTTCAGAT
>CAJVYT010000510.1 GCA_913009765.1 uncultured candidate division Zixibacteria bacterium | reverse complement strand
GTTTAAAAAGAAATACGGCTGCACCCCTTCGAAGTATTTTGAAAAATGTATGGAGAATAATCCGGTTCGATCGTAGAAATAGATACTCTGATTGTAGTTTTTTCCCGGTTTTTGATTATAAAAAGGAATGTTAAAATTAAACCGAAAGTTATAACTCATTTTCCGCAAGTTGAAATCACGTTTTTTCGGATTTATCACCTTCTGCAAAGGGATGTCCCCAGTAGTAATCTAAGCTGACCCCCAACATGTTTAGAATTAGCTCCTGTGTTTGAGTTAACGAATCGCGGAATTCCTTTATCATTTGTCCCATTCTTACTTGATATGAGGAAATGCCTTCGAAAACGCTTAGGATTTTTGAGGTGGTCGGATGAAAAGCATCCCTGAATTCCGGGTAAATGGGCAGCGTATCAATGTCCCATTCCTTCATTTTTAGTCTTACTTCTCGCTCGATAATAGCTTGAATCATTAAGGAGAGAAAAAACAAAAACATGATCCCCTCCACTCGCTCTACCTTTTTAAAGAGCAGCGGGGCTGCTTCATGAACACTCTTGAACTGGGTGAAGCGTTTCTCCAGCCGAGGTTGATATTTGTAGGCACGCAGAACCTCTTTTGCTGATAATGATTCATCTGTGGTAAGCAGAGGGAAAATACCATCAACATTTTTCTCCCGCTTCAGCACCTCCTTATCTCTCTCCCAGACAAGAGAATAAACCATCTCAACACGCTTCGTGTACTTCGTATTCGGTCCCGTCCTCCCTCTGCCTATTTGAACCCTAAATGATTGTTTTACTTCGGTAAGTGAGATCGTTAAAAACTCTTTTACCTTGTAATGCTTCAGGATATGTTCTATGCGTTTCTCAATCTCTTCTCGTACCTTCAGCTTTCTCTTGTTCAACTTGGACGCCAAATTAAAGAGCTCGCTTTCTGCCTTTTTTAACTTTCGCTCCCTACTTAAGGCATCGTTCTTTCTCTTTTCACTTGAGTGGTACCAATACATCCGGTAGCCTCCTTTTTCCGTGAAGTAATCTCCGCAAAATAGCGAGTAGTAGTTTACTTCACCCCAGCTACCTGGCATCTTTCGTCTCCATATGCGCTTTTTCCCCTTCTTCTCCAAACGAAGCTCTTCTTTGAAAATCTTTGTCTCCTTCCACGTATTCGGAACCGTAGTAATAACACGGCCGCCTTTACCCACAATATAGTCCAGCTGGTTTGAAGTACACACCTTACAGTCTGCCACATAGATGAAGTCTGACTTCCGGGCTATTTTGCTCACTGTGGTCCATGTTTCAATGTGGGTGGTGTCATCGGTGCGATTCCCGGAATATGTTTTGTAATGCACCGGAACAGCCCCGTCAGAAGAAATACTCAAGCTGAATACTAACTGCTTCAAATCGGGACGGTGGTCTTTGCTCGTGCCTCGTGCCAGCTTTAAGCCAGTAATCGTCTTACCAGGTATTTTCCCATAAGCCTTTACCGTCGTTGAATCATTATGAATTCTGTTAAGCGCAAGATCCACCTCTTTTATCATGTTCACCACAATTTCAGTCATCAGAGAAGCACGGTCTGAAAGATACAGCTTGTCCAGAGCGCGAGCAAAACGGTCATCGTTGAAGGCCTTGAGATCTTCTACCTGTAATTCAAAACAGTTAGGATCGATACTCTTAACCCACTGTCCCAGCTCATAGAGGGGCTGTCTACCCAGGGTGATATTGCACAGAAGCAGCATCAAAGTATCTACAACAGGAATTGATTCATTTCCATAGGTAGGAAGATGAGCCGACAGGATAACTTTTAGGCTCAACCTTCGTGATACAGAAGTGATCAGAGGGATTCCTGAAACGGCAAAGCGGGTCAAATTCTCATCACCTGGACTTGACATCTTAACTTCTATTATATACTATTAAGTTAAGATGTCAACCCTTGATCGTATAAAAGAACTGGAAAAACAAAGAATCCGGATTCTCAGGCAGATACTATCTTTTGACTTGATGCTCCCAGGAGCGTACAAAAAGGTGTACTGCAAATGCGGGAAACCAAACTGCTGGTGCCATAAAAAGGGAGGTCATTCATTTAGGCGGATCACCTGGTCAGAGAATGGCCGATCACGGACAAAAACCATACCCGAAAAGGATATCAACTGGATAAAGGAGCTTACTGGCAACTATAGAGAGGTTCAGAAAAAACGCAGGCAGATCAGGGAACTGGAAGGTATTTTGAAAGATCTCCTTGGAGAACATACGAGGGCTGTAATTGAAAAAAGTCGACGTCTAAGAGATTACTTGTGCCAAAAATGAAAAATCGAGAATTGATAGGCCCAATTAATTTCTATCCGGATAAGCATTTAGAAGATCAATAATTCGAGAAAACTACGTTTTTAACTTGCGGAAAATGAGTTAGGAACATATCAATTATATTAATTTCAGGGCCGCTATGTATTCTATTTAAAGATTGAATTTTATAAATGTGATAAAAAGGAAGATTATGAAAAAAAACAAATCTCTTTTAGTTATAGGACAATTTTCTTTGGCCTTAAGTATTTTGGGATTTATAAGTAACTATTTCTACTTTAATAACAATCCTATTATAACATTCTCAGTCGGTATTTTGATGGGATTATCATTAGTAATGAATTTGACCTATTTAATTAAAGGTAGAAAATAGCGAACGTACAACATTGTATGTAAAAAATAAGCGAGATAGCAGTAGTATCATCAAGGTTTGCAGCCCGTTTCTGTATTTATATAAGCAGGAAGTTTTGTGCTCCGAAATTACTTACTTACGTACAGAATAGCATGTTGACATTAAATTAACGATACGTTAAAATATATATAGGTAAGTAATATTATATTGACAATTTACCCGAAGGTTATCGGCCCTTTTCATTATTAAAGCAGGCAATTTGTTAACCGGTTTTGTATCTCCCGGATATCAGAGAAGCTTACAATGAAAAATG
>CAJVYT010000509.1 GCA_913009765.1 uncultured candidate division Zixibacteria bacterium | reverse complement strand
ATCTTTGCCAGTAGCGGACGTAAGGCATGGTCGGGCAAGGAGCTTGCTTTATGTCGTTGCGGCGCCTCCAAGAACAAGCCCTTCTGTGACGGAAGCCATCAGGAAGCTGGTTTTAAGAGTAATTAGAAACCGATAAAATGGCTCAAAGAACTTATTGAGGTCAGAGTGAAAACTATTCACTTTAGCCTAGAGTTTTTACTCTGACCCAAATGATCCTAAACAAATAAATTTATGTTAGGAAAGTTTTTTACCTGGATATTTGCAGCAATAACCATTGGCTTTATTGCTTCGGCTTCATATGTATTTTTTTCTGAAGTAGTCTTTAATGCCAAAATCAAAAACCTTAATACGATTTTAGGTGGTTTTACAGGAGCCTTTTTTGCATTTTTGTTCATTCGATTAGCTGATGCTTTGACAAGAATTTATGAGCGAAAATCAAAGAATCGGAGTGCTCTTGTAAGATATCAGCATATTTTTAATGATTACTTAGGTATTTATGGCGACAATATATTTGTTACAGATGGGTTGCATGATCTTGTAGATAAGATCAAAACAAAAAATAAGCCTCTGCCAGTTTACATAAATAAACTTGAAGAATTCCCAATCGACAAAGACCTGCCTATACAGCTAACTAATATAGATTTGATAAACGAGATATTTTCGCTAAATGTAAGTATTAGGAAATTGAATGACACAATGGCAACATTTGATCGTTTGCATGATCTTACAAGAACAATGTTCACTGAAAAAAAAATTAACCCAGAAACATATATTGATAACATTTTATCAATGGAGAAGGCTATAAAAGATATCAGAAGTTTCCTAGATAGCCTCAAGGAAGATCTGGTTGCTGTTACGGCTGCTACACGTATTTTGTCAGAGGATGACTCATTATTGGGTCAATTCATAATCAAAACTACAAAAACAAGGTACGCATCCAATTTTGATGAACTGCGAAAAGAAGAAATAGAAAGATTGAATAAAGAGATATTTGAAACAAGAGAAAGTAGCAGAAAGAAGATTGATGATGTTTTAGAAAAACAAGAAAATAGAAGTTAAGAGAAGGAAATAATTAGGAATTATAGGGGGCTGAACCACCCTTTCTTAAAGCTTTTTTATCGTGGTCTCTATTGGGGACCTGTAGGAATAATAACTAATTATCATGAAGTCTATGATGTAATGATCTTTACTTCGACAAAAATGCTTTATGGAGACGGGGCTATCAAAAGCTTGCCTTTATAGAAAAAACGATACTGTAATGGCTATATAGTACTTACGCTTAGTAAATAGTTAATGATGATAAACTATCAAATAGTAATGCCTACACATAAGGGATGAGATTAAATGAGTAGAATTGTTTTTATTCTAGGCGCAGGTGCATCACGTGATTGTGGCGCCCCTTTAATGTATGATTTTTTGGATACTGCTTCACATTTAAATAGTGTTGGTGAAGTTGGGGATAAGAAGGAACATTTCGATAGGGTTTTTACCGCTATCTCAGAACTTCAGACTGTTCATTCAAAATCACAATTAGACTTAAATAATATTGAGTCAATTTTTTCTGCATTAGAGATAGCAAATGTGCTTAGTAAATTACCAGGATTTGATGCCGATGAAATCCCAAAAGTGATAGCATCTTTGAAAGAGTTAATTGTCACAACGCTTGAAAAGACAATAAGATTTCCAGTAAAGGGCAGAAACATCGGTCCAACTTCAAGCTATAAATCATTTGCTGAGCTTATTAGGTATTTAAAATCAGATGCGCATCCTACTTACACTTCATCTGTTATAACTTTCAATTATGATATCGCGCTAGACTTTGCTATGCATGCTACTGGTTTGGGTCCAATATATGGATTTGGACCTGAAGTGACAGCAAATGAACCTATAAAATTATTAAAGTTGCATGGATCATTAAATTGGGCAGTAAGAGCAGATACTGAAGGAGTGTTGCCACTAACCCTTCAAGAATATTTTGGGAAATACAGTCTTAATAGTCTAGGCGAGAGCAAAACATGTACGATACCAATAGGTAACCAACTTCAAGAGTACTACTCTGAACATGGGAATTTTGATGTAAAACCAGAGCCAGTTATTGTTCCACCTACTTGGAATAAAGCAGATTATCATCAACTGCTGTCTATAATATGGGGGGCCGCAGCAAAGGAACTGGAGGACGCAGAATATATTTTTATTATTGGATATTCATTGCCGGAAACTGACGCATTTTTTCGGCTGCTGTATGGTCTGGGGACAGTTGGATCAACGCCGCTAAAAAAGATTGCAGTATATAATCCAGATACTAAAGGAGAGATTTATAAACGTTTTTTGAATATGTTAGGACCAGGAGCGTCGGCAAGGTTTGATTTTTTGAAGCTTAACTTTAAAGAGAGCATTGGAAATATTCGCTCAATTTTCCCACCTAGGAGTTAATGAAAGGAAACACTATGTTCTTCCGCAAGGAGGCTAGTACTTCAATTTAAGACTGATCTTGACTTACCCGCGACTTAGTGAGCGCCGAGCATCGGAAGGAAAATCGCCTGGAGTGAGCCTCCTGTTCGAGGCAAGCGCATATTATGCGCTCCGAGTTAGGCGAACGACCGTGATTTTCCTGAGAAGCACAGGATAGAGCGAGCTTAGAGCAAATGGCTTTGGTTACTTTCGCCGAAACGAAAGTGACCCGCCGCAGGCGGAATAACAACGCAAAAAGAAATAAATTGGGGTCAGACTCGACTCCACCCCTGGTTCCGCTGAATCTGACCCCGTTTATTTCCAAAATAAGCCCAAAATACCCAACAAATGCCATATTCCATTGGCATAACCCCCCCAAAATCCGTACAATCGCCCCTCTTTACGGGATCGAATATCCCATTTCTCCTTGCTCCACCGACCCGCAACCGGGGGGCTTAAACCGAAAGGGGTAACACAATGCGACATTATGAAATGGTATTACTGGTCCACCC
>CAJVYT010000508.1 GCA_913009765.1 uncultured candidate division Zixibacteria bacterium | reverse complement strand
GAGATCTACACTCTTTCCCTACACGACGCTCTTCCGATCTCGATCTTCAAAACGGTCTTCTTCATAGTATTTTCTGATATCCTGTATGTGTTTCTTCAGGGTAGCAAGGACTTTTGTTGAAAGAAGTGTCTGCCTGTCCTTATCTCCTTTCCCCGAGTTCCTCAACAGTTTTTTCCATATGTATATCTAATCCTCACTTATACATAGCTCTCTATGTATCTATAGGAGGAAAAGGTGAACAATGCTTTTAAATTTAACAAGAAAAATCGAGAAGTTATGTACACATAGTGAAAATATTGTAATACATAACCTTCGGCTATTTAAAAATGATATTGACAATAAATGAGAAATATTGTATGATTCCTTTGTGTTCAAGCAAATGGACATTCTGGGAGGGATCATATATGCCGACTCATCTTGGTCAAACTGATATTCAACAATGGATTCGAAAGATTTCCGAATCTAAATTGTCTGTTCCAGAGTATTTTTCCCGTCGTCAGGTTCCATTTAGCCAGGCACAGTATTATCGATACAAAAAGAAAATGGATCAGGGGGGTGCTGAATCGCTAAAGGACAGACGAACACAAGGAAATAATCGTCGTATCACCGCTGAGGTAGAGGGCTATCTGAAGGGGTATGTTTCCGGAAAGCCGGAGTCTAGCCTATCGGAGATAAAGGAGGTAGTGAAAGAGCAGTTTGCCATTGATCTTTCAGAGGCTGGGATAAGCCGATGTTTAAAACGCCTTGGATGTAGTAGAAAGGATAAACCGCGCCAGGAGAAAGTTGAGCGAACATACACAGTGTGTGGAGGCTTTGAGCTTATCAGTGCGCTGGCTTGTCAAATGGGTTGGCCGCAATTTATTTCGGCCATTATCAAGAAACGGATACAGCAGATAAAAAGCAGTAAACTATGGGAGAAAAATAATCCTGAAGCCAAAAGGCTTGGACGCAACAAGCAGGGCCAATTCACCTCAAAATACAACCAACACCGTGAAGTTCGAGAAAAAAGATTTGAGTCCATAGAGAACAAAAGAGAAGAGAAAAACTTTCGCAGCATGAGTATAAGTGTAGCCGGTTCATTAGTGATAGCCCGCAAGAGTTTAGCGATGCTCGCTTTACCGGTTGTCACCAACAATGGAATGATACGCTCTGTGGACACACCTCTGGGCGATGCCCTTGGCTGTGTATGCGGATTTAATTACAAGCAGTCAACACTTACTAAGTTTATGGCGGAGCTCAAGTATCTTGGGGTAGCAGAATATCTGTTGCGCAGCCAGATAGAGTTCTGGCAGAAATTCTGGCAGAAGCATCCTATCGGCAAGATGGAGTTACCGGTGCTTTGCTACTATGTAGATGGAAACACAAAAGCCTTGTGGTCCAAGAAGCGTGTAAAGAAAAACAAAGTCACGATGCTGGGACGGGTGATGGGATGTATGGAAACAGTGTTTGTGCACGATAATTTCGGCAGACCCATCTATTTTGAGACTTATTCCGGGAATGCACCGGTAGGAGAGTACATATTGAGTCTTTTTCAAAAAATAGAGAAGGCTCTTGAAGGTCCTGGAAGCGAATTACCGGTCAACCGGGCAATTGTGATGGATGCAGCAAATAACAGTGTTCGTACCCTTCGGGCATTTGCTTCCCAAGATAAGTATCACTACATCACCTCATTAGACGACAACCAATGGAATCCGCGAAATATACGCTCTGAAGGTAAGCCACAACGGTATCACTATGGCGAAGCAACCCTGAGTGATTGTGAGATTGAGCTAAAGGATTCGCAAGATGGAGGATATCTCATCACCAGCCGGGCAATCAAGATAGAATGGGACTATGGTAAACGCACAGTTATTTTGACAAGTCTTGATCCAGCCATCATAGGAGCAAGTGAAGTGGTAAAAGCCTACTTTGACCGCTGGCCGAATGAGGAACTTCAGTTTCGCTCGATGAAAAAAGTCGCCTGTTTGAATCGCGTTACAGGATATGGCAAGCAACAACAGGAAGACAGAAATGTGGTGGAAAAGCAAAAGGAGCTTCAAAGAAAAATCAGCACTTTGAGAAAAACACTCTCCGAACTTTTTCCCGCCATCCAGGAGCAAGAAACTGCAATTACCAGATTAGTGAAAGAGGAGCGGAAACTCAGAGAGATCAGCCGAATTGAAAAGGGGCATCGCATCTTGCCTCAAAAGGAGCAAGAGAGATTTCAAGAGATTGGCCGTGAAATAGCCAAAATCAAGCGGGCAATAAAAAAGATCATGGAACCGCAGAAACATGAGTTCAAGAGGCTTGGCAAGTTGGAACGTGAATGGCTGCGACTGCAAGGCAAAGAAAAAGTATACAGCGTAGACGTTGAATTGGATGAAATCATGACTTTTTATCGAGTGAGCTTAGTGAATATGTATTGTTATTTGGCCTATGAGCTTTTTGGCAAAAGTGCTATATCGATGAATAGGCTTGTTCACTCAATATTGCACATGCCGGCTCTTGTAGAAGAAAACTCAGAGATGAAGACAGTAACGCTGAAGTATAGTGAGAAGGATCCTGAGATGATGGAACGTTTACGGGAGGCTATTGGCAAAATTAACGAGCTTGGACTAAAAGAACTGAACGGGAAAATTGTCGAGTTTAATATCGGAGATATTGATTCTCAATTATATTCAAGGAATTAATAAATAGCCGAAAGTTATGTTATAATAAATTCAAAATCATTATATTTTTGATTTAATTTATTTTATATTTCTTCTTTTATATTTTTTCAGCATTATAAACCGGCAATACAACAGATATTTTCATTCAATATTTGACCATAATACATATTTTTCTTTCTCATTATTTAATGAATGTCCCATTTTTTTTTGTGATTCATATATTTTTTTCAGATTCCCACACCAGTAATATGCATTCCTAAACCGTTCATCATCAATTTTGATTGGCTCTGCCAATGTTGGCTCATGATAATGGACAT
>CAJVYT010000507.1 GCA_913009765.1 uncultured candidate division Zixibacteria bacterium | reverse complement strand
AGTCGTGTATCGGTGTTGTGTATAGAGTTTGTGTGTTTGTTTTTTTTTTTTGTTTTGTTATTTTTTTTTTTTTTTTTTTTTTAATGATACGGCGACCACCGAGATCTACACTCTTTCCCTACACGACGCTCTTCCGATCTGGTTATTGATATATGAGATATGAACTGAAATCTATTCCTGTTTGGGCATTCCTCAAAATAACATTTTTTGTGAATTTAATAGCCGGATTTGTCTTAGGAATTTTTATGACTCCATTAGTTGGAGTTTTCTCTGTCGTTCTTGTTTCTATTTTCCAAATGCAGGGGACAAATTTTGATGTCAGCAATTCTTTAGACTCAATCATTGTAGCAACTCCGGTTATTTTGTCGTTTTTATTCGCTTTTGTACTGACTTCTTTTGAAATAGTTGTCGTTTTTATATATAATATTTTTGCAAGTTTTATCGGCGGGATTTCTTTTGTCTTGGAACCGGAGAAAAGCACCGGTAATAAACAAAAACAATCTACACCTGCTGTGCCTCAAAAAGTATCGCCGCAAAAGTCAGATTCAATTAAGCAGCAATATAAAAAACAGGATAATCCGCCGCCGCTTCCGCCTGTTTTAAATAAAAAAGAGAAAATAATTCAAAAAAATATAGTTCAGGAATCAGAGATAAAGAAAGAAGAACCGCAGCAGATGACAGATAAACCAGTTAGAGTTCGTATTGCACCCTCGCCATCGGGCTACCTTCATGTAGGTACTGCTCGAATGGCAATTGCAAATTTTTTATATGCCCGACATACCGGCGGACAGTTTCTGATTCGCATTGAAAATACCGATGCTGCCCGTTCAGATGACAGCTTAATCGAACCTATTATTTCAGCTCTCAAATGGCTTGGTATCGAATCCGATGAAGAGATAATTTTTCAATCTGACCGTATAGAATTATATGAAAAGTATGCTCAACAGATTTTGAAAGATGGTAAAGGATACCGTTGTTTCTGTTCACCCGAATTGCTTGCAGCAGACCGTGAAGAAGCAAAGGCGAACAAGGGACCTTTACGCTATAACCGCAGATGTTTACATTTAACTCAAGAAGAGATTGATAAAAAAATTGCTGATGGTGAAAAATTTGCTATCCGTATTAAAATCCCTGACGGACAAACGAGCTTTAATGATATAGTATCCCATGAACTAAAACGTGATAATAGAGAGATAGAAGATTTTATTATTGCTCGTTCTGATGGAACTGCAACATATAATTTGGCTGTTGTTATTGATGATAACGATATGAAAATTTCTCATGTTATACGCGGTAACGACCATATTACCAATACATTTAAGCAAATTCATATTTACAATGCTTTAGGATTTACTCTGCCGACCTTTGGGCATGTCCCGCTTATTTTGCGACCGGACAAAAAGAAAGTATCAAAACGTTTGGGTGATAAAGATGTTGCCCAGTACAGAGAAGAGGGTATCCTTCCTGAAGCAATGTTTAATTTTCTTTGCTTGTTGGGATGGTCGCCAAAAACTGATAGGGAAATTTATAACGTTCAAGAACTTATTGAAATTTTTAATCCAAACAATTTTAATAATTCAAATGCAATTTTTAACGAAGAAAAATTAGAAGCATTTAATAAAGAACATATCGCTTTAAAGTCAGACCATGAGTTAGCTGTCTTAGTGGCACCTCTTTTGGTTGAAGCAGGTTATACATCAAAATACTGGTTGGAGACAAGATGGGAATATCTGAGGTCGGTTATCTCAATATTAAAAACAAGAGTTCGCAGAGTTTCTGATTTTGTAGAGCTGAGTAAATATTTCTTTGATTTTGATTACTCATATGACGCCAAAGCAGATGAAAAAAACTTTACCCCCGAAGCTATTGACATTTTAAACCAATTTGCGGAACGACTTGAAAAATTAGATGTATACACTAAAGAAACAATAGAATCTACTCTTTCAGAGCTTGCTGTTGAAAAAGATATGAAAAAAGGGAAACTGATTCACCCAACCAGACTTGCGGTTTCAGGTATTCCAAACGGACCCGGCTTATATGATTTACTCTTTGTGTTAGGGCAGAAAGAGGTTGTTGAAAGAATGAAAAAAGCAGCTGTATATATACAACAAAAATAACAATTTATAATAGGACATAATATGGAACACACAAAAGAAGAAATTGGCGTAATTTTAAAAAAAGCAATCAAAGGCGAAGAAGACAGATATGCTTTTTATCGCTTATTAGCAGATCAAGCAGATGATACAAATGCGAAAAAAATATTAGAAAAATTATGTAACGATGAAACTCGTCATAAAGAAACTCTTATCGAGCTTTATAAAAAATATGTTTCTGAAGAATTAGGTGCATTACCGGATAAAGGTATTGACTCTTTATCAGAAGTTATAAAAAAAGGTCATGAAGTAAATAAAAATACAGAAATAGACCTTATCAATTTAGCTATTGAAGCAGAAATAGCAGCCACAAAATATTATCAAGACCAAAGAAACCTTATTGATAATCCGGTCTTTAGAGAGATTTTTGACAAACTTGCTGCCGAGGAACACGATCATTATGAAATGCTGACAGCAGAACGAAATGCTATTTCCGGGAATCATCATTGGTTTAGTTATGATCATAATTCCCCAATGGAACATTAATGTTTATAACTAATTGGATATTTTAAAACAAGAAATAATACTGTGACTAAAACAAATGTAGAAACAAGAAATCTTCGAATAGGTGACAAAGCTCCTGATTTTACTCTTAAAACTCATAATGAGGGAGAGCTAAATCTCAGCTGGTATCAAAAGCGGAAAAATGTTGTCCTTGCTTTTTACCCCGGTGATTTTACTCCGGTCTGTTCAAACCAAATTCCGGGGTATAACAAGCTGTTAGAAAGATTTGATTCTTATGATTGTCAGCTTTTTGGAATTTCTGTCGATTCTGTTGCTTGTCATGTGGCATGGGCTAAATCTATGGGTGGAATCAATTATCCACT
>CAJVYT010000506.1 GCA_913009765.1 uncultured candidate division Zixibacteria bacterium | reverse complement strand
CCTGCCCAGGGAATAAAGGGATTGTTACAGCAAAAGGCCCTGCCAAGCTCATGCCGAACAGCCGCTATGGTGCCTCAATATGGATACATATTCTCATACGAAAATATAGGTTTCAGATACCTGTAGCACGAATCTTGAAAAACCTAAGTCTGCATGGATTATCCATTCCACCTGGGAGTGCCGGTGATGGATTAAAACGATTAGCACCTCTGTTTGAGCCGGTGTACGCTGCACTGGAAGAACGAAGTCAAAAGGCCGAATGGTGGCAAGCCGATGAAACACGATGGAGTGTATTTGAGACAACGAAAACAAAATCTACCTTCCGGTGGTACCTGTGGGTGTTCATTAGCGATGAAAGTGTTGTACACGTAATTGATCCGACAAGATCGACACAGGTTATTGAAGATCATCTTGGAACAATTTCAAATGGAATCCTTTTAGTTGATCGTTATTCAGCTTACAAATCATATGCAAATAAACATGAAGGAATCACCCTTGCTTTTTGCTGGGCACATGTCCGCAGGGATTTCCGTGACGCAGGTCTTAAATATGAAAAGGTAAGTAAATGGGCTAATGAATGGGAAGAGAGAATAGGCGGTCTGTTTCACCTCAATAATATACGAGTTCAGTATGCTGAAGGGTCAGAAGCCTTTAAACGTGAAGATAAACGACTACGTGAAGCAATATCAGAAATGAAAGAAATCTCATCAAAGGAACAAAAGAAGACTCGTCTTCATCACAGTCAGATAAGTGTGTTGAAAAGCCTTTCGAACCACTGGGAAGGGCTATGTGTATTTATCGACCATCCGAAAATACCTATGGACAATAATGGTTCGGAGAGAACTTTGAGAAATCCGGTTGTAGGTCGGAAGAACTACTATGGTTCGGTGGCGATATGGAGTGCCCGGTTTACAGCGGTGATGTTCAGCATCTTTGAGACCCTTGAGGTGTGGAAGATCAACCAGCTTGAGTGGCTCAGTGATTATTTCAGAGCTTGTGCACTTGCCGGAGGGAAGCCTCCTGAAGATATAGATGCATATCTACCCTGGAATATTAAAGAGAAGGAAATAAAAAGCTGGATCTTTTGCGGTCGTACGTTTACCGAATCCGAACTTGAGAGTATTCGTCTATTAATAGATGAAGATACTACCCGCAACCGTACTGCGATTGCTCGAATTGCATGTGAGCTGCTACAGTGGTACAAACCTGATGGGATGGTAAAAGTAAGCAGTATGAATCAGGTTCTTCTTCAAATGGAAGCAAAAGGATTGCTGGAGCTTCCACCTGTACAGAGGAGGGGCAATAACGGAAAGAGAAAACCTATAGAACATACCAAACGTACGACGAGGGATGAAGAAATATTGCTTCCTGCAGGAAATCTTTCTGATCTACACATAAAGATAGCAGAAACAAAGAATGAGAAATCGTTATGGAATGAATATATTGACCGATATCACTATCTTGGATACACATCACTTCCCGGAGCTCAGATAAAATACTTTGTATATTCAGGAAACACCCTTCTCGCTCTTCTTGGTTTCGGCGCAGCGGCATGGAGGGTAGCACCACGGGATTGGTACATCGACTGGTCAGAGGAGAAAAGAAAAGAAAACCTGCATCTGGTCATTAATAATGCCAGGTTCCTGATATTACCATGGGTATATTCAAAGAATCTTGCATCAAAGATTCTTGGAATGGTTTCGAGACAAATAGCCGATGATTGGCAAGAGCAGTACAACTACCGACCAGTTCTTCTTGAAACATTTGTAGAGAAGCAACGATTTTCCGGAACCTGCTACAAAGCGGCTAACTGGAAGAATGTTGGTACTACTAAAGGTCGTGGGAAAAAAGACAGATTTAATGATGCAAATCTTCCCAAGAAAGATATTTTTATGTATCCACTCGAGAAAAACTTCCGATCTATGCTGTGCTAAACTAATATAAATCCAAATGGGTTCTCCGAATGCTTACGGGATTAAGCATATAATTCCTTTACCAGTAAGAACTAACAAAGAGAAAGAGTTGGTAGAAAAATATCAACACCGTCTCCGCTCCTCTGAATATGCATTCAATTATAACCAGCATGTGCAGTATTGTGCCAAGGATAGTATTTCAATTGCTGATACAAATTACCATGCCTATGTATATTTAAATGAAAAGAAACAAATAGAACAACGAGAAAAGTTTCTAAAATCTGTTATAGAGTGTGAACAATATCTGACAGATACGGGGTACAGAAAAAAGAAAGAGTTTGATGATTTTTTCAAAGAGAGAAAACCAAATCTTATGCAATATTTTGTACTTCAAAAAACAGGATCAAAATATATCATCCTGAGGGATACTGCTGCGATTGACAAGACTCTTGCACGTATGGGAATATTTGTACTTCTGACTAATACCGAATTAAAGGGTGAAGAAGTTCTTCGTCTTTATAGAGAAAAAGATGGTGTAGAGAAATGCTTCGACTCATTAAAAAACAATTTGGCATTGAAACGGCTTCGAATCCATTCACAGGAAGCACTGGAAGGATTATTATTTGTTGAGTTTATAGCTCTTATACTATATTCATATCTAAATAAAGTTTTAAGAGAAACAGGAATGAACAAAACTTTATCAATTCCTGAAGTATTATTTGAATTGAGAAAAATTAAGAAGATACAATTTGGTAGAAAAAAAACGGTCATAAGTGAGATATCCAAAAGGCAACGAAAAATCTTCAAAGCCTTCGATATTTCCCCTCTATCGTAAAACCTAGTTATAACTTCTTCGGGATTTTAGGACACAACTTATTATGAGTATGATGAAAACGGAACTCTGCTAACAGATACCAGACCCAATTAGATCGGAAGAGCGTCGTGTAGGGAAAGAGTGTAGATCTCGGTGGTCGCCGTATCATTAAAAAAAAAAAGAAAAAAAGACAAAAAAAAAAAGAAAAAAAACACAAAATACAACAAAAAAAAAACAAAATAAAAACAAATAGAG
>CAJVYT010000505.1 GCA_913009765.1 uncultured candidate division Zixibacteria bacterium | reverse complement strand
CGGACAACTCAAACTGTCGTCGGCGGCTCCAACCCCGACCAGCAACTCAAAGTTATGTTTACATTTTTGGCAATGATATTCATATAATGGCACAATCTCACCTCATTAGACCTAAATAATTTTATCACCTTTCCTGTTTTCCGCAATGCAGCACCCACTTATTTTTTGATAAGGTCATAAAGCATCTGCTGTTCCTCATCCATCCTTAAAAGCGTCATCTCTTTTTTCTTTGATTGCGGCAAATTGTATTCTATCTCGTACATATTATGAGTAAGCTCAGCTGCTCTTTTGGGACTAAGGCCGACTTTATGTTTGTAAAGAAGTTGTTCCAGTTCTTTATAAATCGCATAAGCTACGAAGGCTATACAGATATGGGCCTCAATGCGGTTTTTTAGCCGGTGGTATATGGGACGAATTCTAAGATCTGTTTTTGATATCCGAAAAGCTTTTTCTATTTGCCAGAGATGGTGGTAGTTTTCAACTATTTGTTTTGGTGACAGCTGTGTATTGGTAATGTAGCCTTTAAGACCGTCCCAGCGTTTATCTTGGTTGATCTTATCTTCATCTATCTCAACACTTACGTTTCCCGTTAAAACTAGGAATTTGTTGTAACCGCGATTGTTTATGTTTTCCTTGGTAAGTCTCCCTGACTTTACGCGCCGACGGAGTTTTTTTAGTCCTCGCTCGCGGTTGTACGTATCTTTTCTGTGGCGCTTGGCGGAATAGGTGACAACGAGACGAGTACCGTCTAACTTTTTAATCACAAAACTATCTCCGTCTTTTAAGTCCTGGGCTTTTTTTAGTATTTGTTGTTTTATTTCTTCGGTTTCGTTTTTAATACGAGCGCCAATTATGAATCGGTAACTTTCTTTCTCAAGATTGGCTAAATTCTTCTTTGAAAGCAGGGCCGCGTCAGCTACTACAATCGGCTTTTTAAAACCATATTTTGTTTGGATGTTGTCTAAAAATGGGAGTAAGGTATGGCCTTCAAAGGTATTGCCCTCATAAATATCATAGCCGATTGGATAGCCGTTTCGGCCCACGAGCAGGCCCAGCATGATCTGGGGGTTTTGGAATTTGCCGTCTTTACTAAAGCCGATCTTTCTTAAATCGTCTTCGTCTTCGGCCTCAAAGTATAGGGTGGTCATGTCATAGAAGACTACTGAAATGGTTTTAAGAGCTCGTTTTGTATGTGTGAATGCTATTTGTTCTACTGCTTCTTTGTGGGTGCTAGAGAGCCTATCCAGAAAGCGATAAATGGCATCAACACTAATCTTTATTCCCCGGTAACGATAGAGATAGTCGGCTGTTTTTAATTTGCTTGTCGGGTAAGCGAGGCGCGCAATGGTGATATGTCTAAACAGATCATCTTCTATTCTATTAAAGCCAATGCGATCAAAGAGAGTACCGAAGATCAGTTCCGGGCCGATGGTATGTATCTGTAGATTTGATATGTTTTCGACAAAATTCAAAATAGCCAAATCGGTTTTAGATAAGGTTGCGAAAAGCGGAGGCTGGTTTGGTGGATAATTAATATAGTTTTTTGCTTCCATAATGAGCTTTTCTATTTCGTCAGGATCTTTTGAGCAGCCTATCGTTTTTATTACGCGGTATTTCCCATGCTCTTTTGAGATGACCTGAACGCTGATTGAGCCACTTCGATTACGATTTTTTCTGATAAACATAACCTAATAATACCTTGCAGCACCCATATTAGTACATCATAACTCTTTGACGTGCGGGTTTAGGTTGTTAAAAGTGGTGGTGCGGAAGACAGGTAACCGGTATGGAGCTGTCAAATTTAGTAGGCGGAAGCATTAAACGCGAACCAATAGTCCATAGTAATAAATATTGCAAAATATAAAATCAAGGGCTACGTACATTTTCGCAGGCGGAGCAAGCTCCGCGGCGACAGGATCCCGAGGCTTTGTAAAACGCAGTTGATAGTGAATTACCGATCGGAATCGAGAATGGCGAAGTTAAATTACCATCCAGCACAATGTCTTATTAGCTCTTAAATCGTTGCTTTATATATTCTTGTGTCTGGCTAGCACTCAGCTCAGTAGTAGAAGGACCGGTACGAATATAAAAACGCTCCGTATCTCCATCTTTTAGAAATAGTGGAATAGGTGATCGATGACACTTAACGACCATCACCCGGCAATCGTCGTGATCATCAAAATGTGCATGAATACTTGTCATGGCTTGAACACCCATACGAGATTTGACGATATTTACTAGATGTAGGTTCATTTTATCTTCGTTTACAAAATTATCAGCCTGAATACCTAATGAACTGCCATCATCTGAAACACCTATCACTAGCATGCCTCCGTTTGTATTAAGAAAACCAGCCAATGTTTTGAGTACCGATAGCTCCATGCGAGAATCTTTGTTGCCAGTGTGGAGATTCATACGCAGGGTAGACTTGAACTCTACCGCTTCAGATTCACCGTTTATCAGAATATTTGACAGGTCGAACACAGTTCCTTCTAAATCTTCTTCGATTCTTTCCATGGTAAGAGTGGAGTATCCCTCGGCAATCACCTGCGCCATTAATTCCCTTCGTTTCTCCAGAAAGTCCCGATAATCCATATGCTCCCAGCTTTGTGGAAGAGCATGCAGCCGATACATCCGCTCCAATTCTACTTTGCTAAACCGGGCTTTCATGCCAGGCACGTAATCATTGGGGGCTTGATCGGAAATGTCGACATTATCGCCCCATTCCAACAACGCGTAATTGGCGATTTGGTTAGTATCGCGAACGGCAGAGATGCCGAATTTACTAAGAAAACCCTTTGGGAAAAGATGATGCCGTTCTGTAGCGGAACGCTTCGCGTGTATTGATGGATCAAGTAGATCTGCAATCTTGGTCTTAGAAAAAAGAGCAGGTGCATCGAGAAGCACCAGTGACGCATGGTAGGCAAATAAAGACGGACTACGTGGAGAAGACGTTGCTAAATCATTAGGTAGCGATACAGCCCA
>CAJVYT010000504.1 GCA_913009765.1 uncultured candidate division Zixibacteria bacterium | reverse complement strand
TATTCGTAACACTGAAGACTATTTATCCAGTATCACTGATTATGACCAAACCGATGGTTATGTCGCATCTATTAAATTTGGAGAGCTAAAAAGAAAACGCGACTGGCAGTTTGCCTATTACTACGCCGAGATAGAAACATTTGCCATTAATTCATCATACGCTCAGGATGATTGGGTAAGGTGGGGTTCTGCAAACGAAACGCGTGCCAGCAATATGAAAGGCCATGAACTCAGGGTATCTTACAAACTGTCCAAACAAGCTAACTTGGTTGCTAGATATTATATCACCGAGGCCATTACCACGATAGAGGATGGAAATCGATTTCGGTTAGATTTCAACTATAAATTTTAGTCATTTTGTATTTGGAAACATCTGTTTATCTTTACAACGTTGCAATATAGGCAGTAATATAACAAGTATGATAGCGAGTGTGTTATATAGACTTTTTCAGTTAATATTGATTACTCTTTTACTGGTATCTGCTTACCCGCAGGTAGCAATCGCGTCACCATTTTCAAGCAAACAGGCTGTCAACACCACCAAGCCAACTATTCTTGCTAGAGGTGGTAAATGCTGGACAAGAATGGGGCCTTATGCCACCCAGCACGCAGCTAATCGCTCCCGAAACCAAATGCGCGCGCGGCGATATCCTGTTAGCGGTATATGGGGACAAGGTGGTTCTATCGCCTATTCATATCGTTCAAGGTCATATTATTTTAAAGTGTGGCACCCTTGTCGTCGTCGACATTAACTATTGACGGCACTCAATTAAAGTTAAATATCGTATAAGACTGTAAGCTACTAATATAAAACATTTTTTAATGCAATTATCAATCAAACATTTAGCTCTGCTCATTTTTTAACAGTTTCGATTTTAATAGACCTTGCGTTGCAAAAAGAACGATAAACGGGACAAACTCAGACAATATTTTGTTGCCTTTAAAATAGAGCGAAACAAGATAAGCTAGCTGCGCGATCAATAGCAAGTAAAGCGAGAAAGCAATGATTTTTTTTCTATTACTGGATTTGATACCAATAAACCCTGCTGGACTTAGTAAAAGACTGACGACACCAACAATGATGATCCAGGCCAACATACCAGAAGCTTGCATACGAGCATAGAGCTGGTTGAGCCAGACTTTATTGGCAAGTAGTCCATAACAACCTGTTAAAAAATAAATATTAATACCAATAAAAAGACGATTTAGCGGTACCTTTTTCATAATCAAAACAGCGGTGGTAACTACCGCCACGATACTGCCTGCTAAATACGGTCCTAGCCAGTTTAAAAAATTACTTTTGTCAATGGATGTAGCATATATCAGAAAAACAGATAGCGGTAACGCTTCCATGATTGCAAATAGAAACAACGTTTTTTTCATACTAAATATCCTGACAAAAATACTATGTCAATTTTGCTATTCATTTGATCCTATTCGTTTGTTCCTCTAAAATAGAACCATTATACTATGAAATACGATGATTTTTAAATATTCATAAAAACAACTAAGGCAAAGAAAACCAAAATGAATACCCTGAATTCTAATCCAGAAACACAGAAATCTAATGAAAATTGGGTTCGCGAAACACGATTTGGCCGCTGGTTTCTCACCACAAAAACCTGGTATCGATGGGTACTGTCTGAGGCGGTTTTGGAGTTAAAACAGATGCTCAATAACAGCGCCTGCAAAGCACCCAAAATACTCGATGCGGGCTGTGGCGCTGGTTTAGCGTTTTCGCTCCTGGAAGAACACTTTCAGCCAAGAACCATTATCGGCGTTGATCTTGATCAAAAACAGATTGCTATTGCCGCAAAGCTTGCTGAACGCTGTCAGTGTGAAGTAAAAATTATAATGGGGACCGTTAGCAAGCTAAACATCAAAGATAACACTATCGATATAATATTTTGTCATCAACTTATTCATCATCTTAGTCAGCAAACGCAAGTATTAAAAGAACTTTATCGTATTAATCAGTCAGGGTGGATTGACTCAAAAAGACTTGACAGCAACAGGATGCTGCTTCCCTGCCGGGCGCCGAACTGTGGTGGATATACTCTTGAAGCAGAACTCGATATTGTCCCTAACGGATTTTCTGAGCCCGATTTTCTGGGATGGGAAGTTAAACAACACAGTGTTCGGAAGTTTGAAAGCTATGAAACCGGAGTTCTGACTTTAATGACACCTGAACCTACGGGAGGCTATTACAAAACCGGGGGAGTAGAAGCATTCATTAGAAAATACGGATATCCTGATAAAAAAGGTAGGCCGGATCGTCTTAATTTTGGGGGTGTCCATGTAGTCAATCAGGCGCATCCGACAACAAAATTAACGCTACAAATTTTAGGATATGATTTTACTAAACAGAAAATTACAGATGAAAATGGATCAATCGCACTGGTAAGAAATGATGACATTGCCGCAGAATGGTACTTTGCAGATTTACTTGCACACTGGAACCGCAAGCATAATCAGGCTGTTTATATACCATCAATAAAACGTGACGATCCGACTCTACAATATCATTACGGGCATTTGATCAGGTTATGCGAAGGCACAGACTTTCTGAGGTTACTTAGTGCTTTTGCTGAAAGAAAAGTCTATTACGATCCTGGAATTAAGCTTGAAAATGCGTCAGACCCTGACAGGAAAAAGACGAAGAGAAGAAGCCAGTTCAGAATAAAATCAAAATATATACCCTCACTTTATAAACAAATCACTACATGTGATGTAACCAGCAAATAGCTTTTAAGTGGCAGCCAAACTATCGAAGTCCGACTTCCATAGTGATACATTATCCAGGGTCAGTCCGCCTACTTGAATCCCTCTCCTATCTTCCAAACTCCTCTTTCTCTAAAGGCAGGTATGTTTTGACGGCGGGCAGCGTTTAACAGAGCTGTAGCAGATTGTCTTCAGGCTGGGTAGGCATTTATCCTTTAGAAAATATTTCCTGATATCTGCTCTCAATATCCCTCACTTCTTCATCAGT
>CAJVYT010000503.1 GCA_913009765.1 uncultured candidate division Zixibacteria bacterium | reverse complement strand
TTATAGAGGGAATATTTGGAGAAGCGAAAGAGTGGCATGGACTCAGACGGGCATGGCGTCGAGGTCTGTCTAAGATGTTAATCCAATCACTTTTGATAGCATCAGTGATAAACTTTAAACGGTTGGGAGCCGTTTTATTGCATTATTTATTGAAAATAAAGTTGTTAAAAGATATTTCAGAAAGAATCTGGAGCGTATTAAGACATTATCTCCGACAAAAATCATTAGCACCAATAAATCAGAGATAAAAATAAACCTGCTCCAAAAACTAAGGCTTTTTCAACAAACCCTGAATGGTGGGCTACCCAGTTTTAGCATGATACACCTGACACTTGGTAGCCACTGTCAGTTCACAATTCACGTTCCGTGAATCAGGAACCGACAGAACGGGAAGATCGATTGGGATGTGTTGTACCGCTGTTATGTCAGGTGCTATTCGACGAAGTCGAATGACACCTGACATATATGTGATTGATTATTACTTCAAATATATTATAATCAAACATGGGATTACGATTTAAAGACCAAAATCTATGTGATTGTTATTTTATTACAACCACATTTGCTGACCGGGCACAATTAGGTGAAATAAAAGGGGTTTATGAAGTTTTAGCAGATTCCTTGAAATTTTACTCTCTGAAATACAATGCAAAAATAGTAGGATTTGTATTTATGCCGTCTCATGTACATTTTATTGTAATTATTGATGGTAGTAAATTATCCCATTTTATGAGAGATTTTAAAAAATATACATCACAAAAAAGCATAAAAGAACTTGGTGTTAATCAGAAACAAATTTGGAATCAGAGATTTGACAGAGTAGCGGTTTATACGGAAAAAGTGTTTAGAACGAAGTTAGATTATATTCATAAAAATCCGGTAAGAGCAAAATTGGTAACTAAAATGGATGATTGGTATTGGTCGAGTTATAGAAATTATGTAAGTGGTGATACTTCTATAGTACCTGTTTGGAAAGATTGGATATGGTGATTTAACTCTGTTATGTCAGGTCCTGTTCGCCGAAGGCGAATGAGACCTGACACTTTGGTAGCCACTGTCAGTTCACAATTCCGCTGAAGCGGAATCAGGAACTGACAGAACAGGAATCTTTATAGTGTTTCAACCATTCATATTTTTGACGAATCTTATCTTCATCAGATTTCAAGCCATCACTAAGAATCTTATCAACGTGACTAACAATTTTGTTGTAATTACTTTCAGATTCGTAATTAAAGTGAATAGAAAATATTCCATTATCGGTTTTTAGTTCTTCATCTACTGTTCGAGTTATGGAACTGTTTAACAAATCGAGAAAATGCATACCATCACATCCTGTATTAATATAATTTATTAAAGTTCCATTGGTACCAAATGGTTTAGCTACTTGTGGTTGCTCAGTAATATCATTAAATAATTGCCTACTTATTAGAACTCTGGGATAAATTGCATTTTCTGATTCAAGCTTATAAGCATCTATTAAGCTTGGTCCAACTGTTAAAATTTTGTTTTCATCATCTAAAGGCCAGTACATTTCACCTTTAGTAATAGCTCCTCTTAAACAATACCCATTTCCCCAAAGATTATCTTGTAAAAATCTTACCATAAAGAAAAGTTGTGAAAGATTAGTGATGTCTTCTCTTATAAAATATACAATACTATCAGAAAAAAAACGAGTTTGAATATTAATATGTCCATTACTTGTATCTTTTGAATTGCCTTGTAAGATTTTACAAATTTCAAGCGACTTGATTAATTTACTTAAAATTTCGTCGCTTTCTAAAGTGTTATTAACAGCATTTTTGAAGCCAAGAATATCTAGATATGCTACATAACAATTGGTGTAAGTTAGGCTGTCATTCAAAACAAATCTCCCATTTTTTTAAGGCAGAATCGTTAAAGATTCTGCCTTACTATTATACTGGATTCCCAATCAAGTTGGGAATGACATGCTGAGCATACTTCGACAAGCTCAGTATGACAAATTTCTTACAGCATCATCTGCATCATGTCAATCATACGGTTGGAAAAACCGTATTCATTGTCATACCAGCTGAATACTTTTACCATTGTTCCCTGAACAGCAGTCATGCCAGAATCGAAAATCGAACCATGAGTATTACCAATAATGTCGATTGAGACAATCGGGTCGTCACAATATTCCAATGTGTTGGCAAGCGGTCCTGATGCTGCCGCAGCTTTTACGGCAGCATTGATTTCTTCAACAGTAGCTTCTTTTTCCAAGATAACAGCTAAGTCAACAATAGAACCGTCCGGCGTAGGCACACGAATAGCACAGCCGTCCATCTTGCCCGTCAGCTCAGGGATAACCTCAGCGATTGCCTTGGCGGCACCGGTTGTTGTCGGAATCATTGAGACTGCGGCTGAACGAGCACGGCGTAAATCAGAATGCGGTGCATCGAGCAGACGCTGGTCAGATGTATAGGAATGGATCGTTGTCATAAACCCTTTGACAATCCCAAAGTTGTCCAAAAGAACTTTTGCTACCGGAGCCAAACAGTTGGTGGTGCAGGAACCGATAGAAATAACATCATGTTTATTTTTATCGTATTTGTCGGAGTTAATGCCCGGGATAAAAGTACCGTCATGTTCTTTGGCAGGGGCAGAAATTAAAACTTTTTTAGCACCTGCTTGAATATGAGCGGAGGCAGATTTTTTTGTGCGGAAAAATCCGGTACACTCTAAAACAATATCAACGCCTAATTCTTTCCATGGAAGTTTTGACGGGTCTTTTTCAGAATAGATAGTTATTTTATCTCCGTTTACCGTAATAGTGTTCCCATCAACAGAAATATCACCGGGGAATTTTCCGTGAACAGAATCATATTTTAACAGATGAGCCAATGTTTTTGCATCGGTTAAGTCATTAATGCCGACAAAGTCGATACCATTACCTTGAGCAGCTTTGAAAACCAGTCTGCCAATTCTTCCAAAACCATTAATTGCTACTTTCATAAGTTCTCCAAGAAATTATTA
>CAJVYT010000502.1 GCA_913009765.1 uncultured candidate division Zixibacteria bacterium | reverse complement strand
AACTGGCCGGGCTGGAACGAATGGCCGACAAGTCGGCACAGAACCTGGTCGACGCCATTGAGGCAAGTAAGGCCACGACCTTGCCACGTTTCCTGTTTGGCTTGGGCATTCCGCAGGTGGGCGAGACTACCGCACTGACGCTGGCCCGGCACTTTGGCAATCTGAAAGATTTAATGAAGGCTAAGATCGAGACCCTGGAGGGCATCATGGACGTCGGCCCCATTGTTGCCAACAGTATTCACACCTTCTTTCGGCAGAAACACAATCGGGATGTGATACAGCGCCTGCAAAAGCGGGGCGTGCATTGGGACGATATAGAGGTAGTGGATCAAGACCAACAAACCCTGGCCGGTAAAACCTTTGTCCTCACCGGTACCTTAAAGTCCATGACGCGCGATGAGGCCAAGGCCAAACTACAAGCCCTGGGCGCCAAGGTCGCCGGTAGTGTTTCGAAGAAAACCGATTACGTCGTCGTTGGTGCCGAGCCTGGTTCCAAGGCGAGGAAGGCGGAAGCGTTAGGTGTGGAGACACTGGATGAAGAAAAGCTTAAAAAATTGCTTCAATAACTTTTTAAGCTATTGAATAACCTAAAAAAAGAAGATATTCCACATAACTTACCATGGGAAAACTACGGGAAAGTTATGTATAGTGTTGATATGAAAAACAATACCATTAAATCGCCAACTACCAATGGCGTGTTATATAGCAATTGGTCCAGATATATATAGTTAGGGCTATCAGGATAAAGTATGGAAGCAAAATTGAAACATCTTGAGTTAATCCAAGGCGTCATAAATAGAATGGCCCATAATTCCTTTTTGCTAAAAGGTTGGAGTGTGACTCTAGTTTCCGCATTATTTGCTCTAGCTGCTAATGGCTCTAATCAGTTCTTTATATATCTTGCATATTTTCCATGCCTAATATTTTGGAGTCTTGACGGTTATTTTCTATGGCAAGAAAAAATGTATAGAAAATTATACGAAAATGTATCGGCAACCGATCTAGGTTCTATAGATTTTGATATGAACGCATCAAAATATAAAAACGAAATCCCACCTTGGTTTTTCGTATGTTTTTCTGTAACTCTCCGTATGTTCTATGGCGTAATATTTGGTGTGGTTGTCTTAATGATGCTAATCATTAGTGCTACAGGGGGTAGCTAAAGATGGCTAAGCGTGTTTTCTATAGTTTTCACTACAAACCAGATGTTTTCCGTGTATCACAAGTAAGAAACATTGGCGCACTTGAGGCAAATAGGCCTGCAACTGATAATGATTGGGAAACAGTTAAAAGCGGTAAGGATGCTGCAATAAAAAGATGGATTGCCACACAAATGAATGGGAGAACTTGTACTGTTCTCCTCGTTGGTCACAATACAGCAGATCGTAAATGGATAAACCATGAGATAGTTAAATCATGGGGTAATGGCATGGGTGTTGTCGGCATACATATTTATGGGCTAAAGAACTCAGATGGCTATATTTCTAAAAAGGGGAACAATCCTTTTGATTATATCGGTTATGGTAATACCGGAAAAAAACTATCTAGTATAGTTAAGTGTTACAACCCAGGCGGCACCAATAGTAAAGAGCGTTACGCATGGATTGCCAAACATCTAGAAAATGCTGTAGCAGAAGCAATTAGAATCAGAAATGATAACTAAAAGCAAAAGCCCTCAAAAAAAACCGGGTCAGAGAACAATTGTTTCTAATATTAGAGAATATTGTTCTCTGACCCCTATTGTTTGAACTGAATGTAAAGGAGAAGGATCATGTATATACAAATCCTACGCCATTTCAGAACTATTGGTATTTGTCTATTTTTTACGACCATATGCATCCCAGCTAGTTATGCGGCTGACGAGATAAAAATTAAAAATGTTAAAAAATTAGTTGAACAAATTGAGGCTGGCAAAACATACAGCTCATCACCAGATCAGCTTACACATAAGATAAGCCAGGCTAAAAAAGAACTTGATTCCCATCTTAAGTCACACCCAGACAATATTGAAGCGCTTATACTCTCAGCACGCTTGGGCATTATCGAAGGGCTCGTTACACCAATTATATTTTCAAAAGGTAAGAAACCCCACAATCCGAATAAAGGATTTATCCATCAACATTCGAATCTGGATCGGGTACTTAAATTACAGCCTGACAGCGCGGAGGCACATTATTGGAAGGCCCGGCTATATGGGATTAGACCGCCTACTATTGGAAAAGGTGGCAGGCTAGAGAAAAACCCCATTGATCTTAAAAAAGCCATACAGTTTGCTAGAAAAGCTGTACAGCTTGATCAGAACAATATTAGGTACCGTGAGGCGCTTGCGTTATATCTAGTTGCTGATCAACATCTCAAAGAAGCTCTTGGGGTGATGAGCACTGGAGGTACAAAGAAAAATCCAATCTATGTCCTTTTAAAGGATATAAATGCGTTCCCAGTACCTGAGGGAGCTATTTTCTTAAAGGCAGATAGTGAGGGCTACGGGGATATGCAAATGTCGCGGAGAAGAATCTCGAATTTCCCATCACTGCGTGTGCGGGTGTTTATTGTGCCAATGACTGCGTCTAAAGTTGAGGCTTTTTATCAGCGACAGTGGCCTAAATTCAAGTTCTTCAGTCAAAGGCCGGGCGGTCCATTTGCCCAGTTTATGATATTCGAAGCCGGCGGCCTTCGGCCGACCGCTAGCATGTCGGAGGTAAAAAAATGGAAAAGTGTACCCAATGCTATAGCGTTGTCTGTGAATGAGCTACTTAACCCGACTAAAGAGCAGCGAAAAATGACTCCTGCAGGGCAACCTCTTCCAACTTCTCTTGGCAAGGTTTTCAGCTATATATTCTATGTAAATTATCGCCGTATCAATTAGATATTGTAATAAAGAATAAAAGGGGTCGGTGACAAACAGTAATCATTATCATACGCATTCGTCACCGACCCCTTAATTTTCTGGAGCGTTGAAACAGTACCTTAATGCAAGCCTGACTCAGTTATTTTTTATCTAATT
>CAJVYT010000501.1 GCA_913009765.1 uncultured candidate division Zixibacteria bacterium | reverse complement strand
GATTTTTTTTGTTTTATTTTTTTTTTTTTTCAAGCAGAAGACGGCATACGAGATATATCAGTGTGACTGGAGTTCAGACGTGTGCTCTTCCGATCTAATCAACCAGGGTGACTTTTTTCTGTTCATATGAAGCATAATAACTGGCAAGATTCGTTGCGATAGTACTTTTACCGCAGCCCCCTTTTGAATTCAATATCATGATCTTGCGCACGTTTCATGTCCTGTATTAATAATTACATACTACATTTAACACGAAGACTACTAATAATAAATTTTACAGGTTTGTTCCCTCCCCTTTAAGGGGAGGGTTAGGGAGGGGTAATTTAATAGATCCCCTCCCCCTAACCCCCTCCCTTAGGGAGGGGGAATATCTTAATTGATCAAAGTTGCATCTTCATAATTTAAATTAATTTTTATCTAAACCTAACTCATCCCACATAACATCAACACGTTTTTTAACTTCATCGTCCATCATAATGGGTTCACCCCATTCACGATCAGTTTCGCCTTCCCATTTATTGGTAGCATCCATTCCCATCTTGCTACCTAAACCTGAGACGGGTGAAGCAAAATCAAGATAATCAATCGGTGTATTTTCAATTATTGTGGTGTCACGTGCGGGATCCATTCGTGTAGTCATTGCCCAAATCACATCATTCCAGTCACGTACATTGATATCGTCATCAGTGACAATGACAAACTTGGTATACATGAATTGGCGTAAGAATGACCAAACCCCTAACATGATACGTTTTGCATGACCGGGATATTGTTTTTTCATACTTACCACTGCCATACGGTATGAGCAGCCTTCAGGTGGTAAATAAAAATCAACAATTTCAGGAAACTGTTTCTTAAGAATAGGGATAAATACTTCATTTAAAGCTAAGCCTAATATTGCAGGTTCATCTGGTGGACGTCCGGTATAAGTAGAATGATAAATGGGATCTTTGCGATGCGTTATACGTTCAATGGTAAATACCGGGAAACTTTCAACTTCATTATAGTAACCGGTATGATCACCGAATGGACCTTCATCGGCTTCATCACCGGGCATCAAATAACCTTCAAGCACGTATTCTGCTGATGCAGGAACCTGTAAATCAGGGCCTATACATTTTACTACTTCAGTTTTATCGCCACGTAACAAACCAGCAAAACCATATTCAGACAAGCTATCCGGTACTGGTGTAACTGCAGCTAAAATTGTTGCTGGATCAGCACCGAGTGCAACGGCAACGTGAAATGGTTCTCCCGGATGTTTTTCCTGCCAGTCTTTATAATCTAAAGCACCACCACGATGTGCAAGCCAGCGCATAATGACTTTATTCCTGCCAATCACTTGTTGCCGATAGATGCCGAGATTTTGTCTTTCCTTATCGGGTCCTTTCGTTACCACCAGCGCCCACGTAATGAGTGGGCCGGCATCTTCTGGCCAGCAGGTCTGGATAGGCAACGTAGCAAGGTCGACATCATCGCCTGCAACAACATGCTCCTGACAGGCAGCCTTTTTGCTAACCCTGGGTGCCATATTAAGCACTTGCTTGAACATAGGCAGTTTTTCCCAGGCATCTTTCATGCCCTTGGGCGGCTCCGGCTCTTTTAGCATGGCCAGTAATTTTCCAACCTCGCGCAGCGCCTCGACAGAATCTTCTCCCATGCCCATGGCGACACGTTTTGGGGTGCCAAACAAATTCCCCAGCACGGGGATATCAAACCCTCTTGGATTTTCAAACAATAAAGCCGGGCCTTCCGCCCGCAGGGTACGATCACAAATCTCCGTCATTTCGAGATAGGGGTCGATCTCCTGGGAAATGCGTTTGAGTTCACCCAATTTTTCCAGTTGTTCGATAAAATCGCGGAGGTCTTTATATTTCATGTCAATCGAAAATCTCTAATTGCGCCATCCAGGACAGCCGATATTTTGAGTGCTCCATTAAAATGAAATGATGCAGCTCTATGCCCATTAAATACGAAAACCACCATGGCGCACACGATTCATATAATCCATCCACTGCAAACCACCTATCAAGCCAAAAATAAATACCAGCAACAGCAGCCCCCAGTACCAAAGGGGAAAGTCCGGCCGAATAGCCGCAAGCTGTTCCGGTGTGGGTACGGTATCGCCATTGAGATTCGCTTTGGCCGATTCAATCCGCGCAAGCAGGTCATTATTTTTGCGCTGCAAGGCCTCGACATTCGTATTGCCCATGGTCTGCATTGTCTTATCCGCTGCCTGTTTGGCCACGGTCATCTCTGCCAGCTGTTTTGTCAATACCACGATTTTTTTCTGCATCTCCTGAAATTTGATGTCATCGATCACCGGTACTGTACCACCGGCAGCCAGCTTTTTTTTCATTTCTTTAATTGTGGTATTGGCGTTGGAGAGTTCATCACGGCGTACCTGTAGCTCACGTTCCTTTTTGGTGAGCTCAGCATTCACGAGTTTTAGTGAATTATTACTATTTTCATTTTTTTTATACAGCTCATCCACTTCAGCAACTGCCGGCTTTTCCTTTTTCAGAAAACCACTACTGACCCAGCCTTGTGTGCCATCCGAAAGTTTTACCTTACTAAAGGCACCCTGACTCGCAGTGACTTCAACCGTGGTACCACTAACAATGGATTTTACCAGCACACTTTCCTCTTGCGGCTCTTCGTGTACTCCCAGCAATATACGATCTGTAACGTACATGGTTTCTGCACTGGCTACGCCGCTTAATAAAATTAACAGCATCCCCATCAAGACACGTCGATCAATCATTCCATACTCCTTTAGGCTGCAATGCCATTGTGGCGTAACAAGGCATCAATTTGAGGTTCTCGTCCGCGAAAGGCGACAAACAATTCTATGGGTTCGCGTGAACCACCTTTTTCTAAAATATGCTGTAAAAACGCCGCGCCCGTCTAGATCGGAAGAGCACACGTCTGAACTCCAGTCACACTGATATATCTCGTATGCCGTCTTCTGCTTGAAAAAAAAAAAAATGAGACTTAAAACAAGAT
>CAJVYT010000500.1 GCA_913009765.1 uncultured candidate division Zixibacteria bacterium | reverse complement strand
AAGTATTGCGTCTTGTATTTTTTTTGTTTTACATTTTTCTTATCTCTTTTTTTTTTTTTTTCAAGCAGAAGACGGCATACGAGATATATCAGTGTGACTGGAGTTCAGACGTGTGCTCTTCCGATCTTTCAATCCTGTAAACAGTCTCATTACAAGACTGTCTTTAACGTCTATAACAAAGCAGTATACCCCGGGATGGTACCCCATCATTATGAAATATCTTCCCCTTCCTGATGGTCCCAACTGAAAAGAAATTTCGCCGTTTCTCACCTTTAAGGAGCCCTCAAAGGGTATTGCGCTTACTCTCTTCAGGTATTTACGTCTCTCCTTCAAATACCCGGATGTAATCTCTATCACGTGACCGCTCCGGTAATCGTACTTGTAAATCTGTACCCCTGAGAGTTTAACACTGTTGAAGTCATCCACATAGGCGTATACTCCTGACACAACAAAGGGAATTGATTCATGACGGTTCAATCGCTTGAAAAAATCAAGATTTTCATAATAATTATTCCCTGGAAACGAATGCGTCTTTACAAGATAAACCGCCTTATCGTTTTGATACAGGAATCTTCCCTCTTTATTTAGCGGTTCGATTATCTTAGCGGCATATGAACTCTTCCAGGAAAAACTGTTAATCAGGATTAATACGACAACAACCAAGAATGCTCCCAGGGTATACATACGGGAATGATTTAAAAACATATACTTCTTAAACAGCTTACCTGACGGGTTAAAACCGGGGCTGGACAGGTTGAAGAAAACAAAGGGAAACAGGATGCTGTAGAATATGGTTAAAGCAAAAACAAAACGATAAGATTGAAAATCACCGGGCGAAAACCTGATATATGATGGGGAAACAGGGGCGTACATCGCAAGTGCCGCAATCACAAATGACCATAGCACCGTTATTTTTCTTTTTCTCAGTACAACTAAGGCATTAAGGAGGAATAAAAACAAAATAAAGGCAATTACCCAACTCTCCCATCTGCCGGTAAAACCCGTAATCATTTTCAAGGAACTATTTACATTTTCTACTGTTATTCTATATATCTCCGGCAGGAATCCTCTTGAAAGCAATTCATTATTATAGCCGCCGATATATCCCTTTAACATGTATCCCCTCCAGAGAAAATAACCAATAAGGATTACTATATGGGGCAGGGTGTACTTTATACGATTCAATAATTTATCCTCTGCTAAAGATATGAAAATCAATGGAAGTAAAAGATAGACCTCCTTTGATAGTATTGCAGTTAAAAAGAAACACACTGAAAATATCAGGTTAATGATTTTTCTCTTCCTCAGGAAAGACACAAAAAGATAAAGTGAAGCGACTGCAAAGACGCCTCCTTCGAGGTAATGTCTTAACATAAGCATCTCCGCCATTGCGGAGGAAGGGGGACTCACAAGAAACATCAACGCACCTAAAAGAGAATAAGAACGGGGAACCCACAATTTCAAAAACAGGTATATGAGAAAGGAAAGAATCCATAAGGCCGTCAATTGATGAAAGTAAAACCATTTTGGATCAAATCCAAATAAAGAGTAATCAAGATCAAAAGAGAGTGTCGACATCGGCGTGAAATTAGCTATAGAGATTTCTCTCCAAACATGGGGCTGAAAGAAATACTCATAGGGTGTATGTTCATAAGCGTGCCTAAGTCCCTGCAGTTCTTCCCAGATCCAGAAATTGTTTATGACATCGCTATAGAGAATGAATACTACAGCAAAAAGGAACAGCGCTACCAACGATTCGTATATGAATCGTTTAGATTCATCCCTGTAAGGCTCAATCTTCGATTTCCCGTTCTTTAACATTTAATAAAACCGGCACGCAAACCAGTTTAAATTTGCACAATGTGAAGCTCCCCGACCAAAGGTCGGGGCTTCCGAGCAAGGAATATTGACAGTCTCGTAAAAAGTCGTCATTCCCGCGAAAGCGGGAATCCAGGAAGCGTGTAACTATCTGAAAAGACTGGATTCCCGTTTCCACGGGAATGACAAAAAAACACTTTTTCTGATTTTTTACGAGTCCATCAATATTTATTTATTTATATAGCCGGCTTTCATCCCCGATCAAAGATCGAGGCATTCAGCCGGCATCCTCGTAAGGAAAAGAGCAATATCCTCGGCACTGAACGGGCTTGTTGGTATCTCTTATGCGAACCAGGCCAATGAAGTGCAGCATCCCTTTGCAGGACGGATGCCTGCGAAAATGAGTGATACGTCAGTCAGTCAGTCAACTGTTATATTGCTCCTGATTACCGGATTTAAATTATAGCCGAATCCGGTGATAAACGGTTGTTGGAAGCGATATAATAGACACTTCACTCATTCTCGACGGGCGTCCTGTCCCGCAACAAGTGCGGGAAAATTTCGCAATTCACCATCCGGGTGAATATACTGCGAAATTTAAACCGTTCAGAGTCAATCATATCGCTTCCTTCCCATGATTGAGGCTCCTGATCACTGGATTTAAGTTATAATAAATCGCTTAATTGACTTACATCCATTCTTTATTGCATAATTATAACCAAAATTATCGTTATTATTCTTTGCGTTTTTAGCTGTCTTATAAATGGCTGTTACAATGCACCTTGCTAAAAGCCACGACCTTTGGTTGGGGAAGAAGGCAAGGAATATAATTAATCAAGTTTTACTTACATTGGCAAGCTCCGACCTTTGGCCGGAGAGCTTGACTTAATGTGCTTCCGGCAATGATGCTTTTCATACCTCTATCCATTCTTTTAATAATATGAACACATCTCTTAGATATCTGAAAGAAATTGCGGTTTCACCCTTTATTGTAATCAGAAATTTTTTTCATTACAGACATATTCTTATTCAAATGGTTGTAAATGAAATTAAAGGCAGGTTTGCTGGTTCTTTTGGAGGTCTCTTCTGGCATTTTATCCACCCCGTTTTGATGCTGCTTGTCTATCTTTTTGTATTTATTTACATATTTAAATTAAGAATAGGGGCCGGCGGAGGAACATGGGCATCGGCAA
>CAJVYT010000499.1 GCA_913009765.1 uncultured candidate division Zixibacteria bacterium | reverse complement strand
AGAGGTGAGGATGGGAGTAGTGAGGTGGTGGAAGGATGGATGTCATGTGAGTAGGAAGTGGTGGTGTCTGTTGTTATATTTTTTTTTTAATGATACGGCGACCACCGAGATCTACACTCTTTCCCTACACGACGCTCTTCCGATCTAACAAGATTTTTATACTAAAACAGCAGATCAAGGAGAAGAAAAATGAGTTTAAATAATCGCTATGAATTTGTTTTATTATTTGATGTAAAAGATGGCAACCCCAACGGTGATCCAGACGCCGGAAATCTTCCCCGTGTTGATGCCGAAACAGGCATGGGTCTTGTCACAGACGTTTGCTTAAAAAGAAAAGTACGTAACTTTGTCCAGATGACTCAAGCTGATAATGTAAATAGAAAAATATTTGTCCGTGAAAAAGCCATTCTGAATACTATGATCGATGAATCACACGAGCAGGAGGGTGTGAAGGATAAAGAAAAAGGCGACAAAACAGAAGCCGCCAAACAATGGATGTGCGAGAACTATTATGACATTCGTACTTTTGGTGCCGTAATGAGCACTGGAAAAAATGCTGGCCAGGTTCGCGGCCCCATACAGATAACATTCTCACGCTCCATTGATCCAGTCGTTGCTTCAGAACACACCATTACCCGCATGGCTGTGACTACAGAAAAAGAGGCTGAAAAACAGGGCGGAGAAAATCGAACTATGGGACGAAAATTCACTGTACCTTATGGGCTATATCGCACCCATGGATTTATCTCAGCCCATTTAGCAAAACAAACTGGCTTTAGTGAAGACGACCTTGAATTATTCTGGCAATCATTATTACAAATGTTTGACCATGACCGGTCAGCCAGTCGCGGTGAAATGAGCGCCAGAGGGCTATATGTATTTAAACACGACAACGAATTAGGAAGTGCGCCCGCCTCTGACTTATTCCAAAAAATCAAGATACAGCTAAAAGATGGTGTTGATGTAGCCAGAACCCCTGACGACTATCAGCTGACAATAGATGAATCTAACATCGAACAGGGCGTAGAGCTAATCACTAAATTAGATTACTGGAAACATTAGGCCAATTTCACCTTATACCCAGCCAATCTAAACTTTCAATTCCTCATCTACCAAACCAATGACAAGCCCGAATGAGTAGAAAAAAATCCAGAAATAACCCTGAAAATTCTTTTACTGAGTTTCTTCTCTATACCACGCCAGATAACAAAGTAAAGGTAGAGATATTTTTAAAAGATGAGAATATTTGGCTGACTCAGGCCCAAATCTCTGAATTATTTGATAAGGGTCGGAGCACTATTACTGAACATATCACCAATATCTTTAAAGAAGGCGAGTTGGATGAAAAAGTGGTATGTCGGAATTTCCGACATACCACTCAACATGGTGCAATACAGGGAAAAACCCAGTCTAAGGACGTTAAGTATTACAACCTGGATGTCATTATTTCGGTGGGTTACCGAGTCAAATCAAAACAGGGTACTCAGTTTCGCATTTGGGCAACGGAGCGTCTTAAGGAGTACATTATTAAGGGCTTTACCATGGATGATGAACGACTTAAGAACCCTGATCGTTTCTTTGGTGAAGATTACTTTGAAGAACAACTGGAGCGTATTCGCGACATCCGCTCTAGTGAACGTCGTTTTTACCAGAAAATTACAGACATCTACGCTCAATGCAGCGCGGACTACAAGAAGGACGTAGAAGAAACAAAAAGTTTTTTTGCTACTGTACAAAATAAATTACATTGGGCTATTACGCAGCAGACAGCGGCAGAAATTATCCACGAACGGGCTGACAGCCAAAAACAGAACTTGGGCCTTACTTCGTGGAAAAATGCGCCTTCAGGCCGAGTACGCAAACTCGATGTTTCGGTTGCTAAAAACTACTTAAACAAGGCAGAACTAGACGGGTTAAACCGTATTGTAACAATGTACCTGGATTATGCAGAAATGCAGGCCAGGAGCATGCAAGTCATGAATATGCAAGACTGGATTAAAAAGCTTGATGCATTTCTTCATTTTAATGAAAAGGAAATTCTGGAGAATGCAGGGGAAATCAGTGCCGAGATAGCTAAAAACTTTGCTGTGTTAGAGTTTGAAAAATACCGCATTGTGCAAGACAGGCTGTTTGAATCCGACTTTGACAAGTTGATCAGGTTACAGAAGCAAGATAATGACGATCAAGAATGACAGATTACGAATCAAGATAGAAACAAATGAGTGCACTCAGTATGTCTAAATATAATCCATCAGATGAAGTCAGCGATCAGGTTTTACTAGCCAATTTCGATCAATTTACCATGAAAAAACATAAGTGCCATGACGGATTTTCATGGCGATATCCCGGAATGCTAAAACAAGCCGAATGGCACAACCGGATTCAAACCGCGCTGCAGCACTGCCGCAACGGCATTATGGTGATTCTGGACGATGCTGGCACATTATCATGGCCAAACCTGGAATGCTGCCAACTTTGAAATCACCTTGTGAATAGCGGGTTTGGAGATTAAACTAGTCTTACTATTTTCTTACTTCTGGTGGAAGCCATGAACAAGACGCGGTTATCAAGCAAAGGCCAGGTCATTATTCCCAAGTCGTCCCGGGATTCTCATCACTGGGAGGCCGGGCAGGAATTGGTAGTTATCGATACGGAAGAAGGTGTGTTGCTCAAGCCGGTGCAGCCCGCTCCCCCGGCGACCCTGGAGGAATTGGCGGGGTGCTTGAGTTACACCGGCACGGCCAAATCCCTGGAGGAAATGGAGCAGGCTATTGAGCAAGGTGCAAATCAAGTCAGGGAGGAATCAGATGATCAGTATTGATACCAATGTCCTTATCCGTCTGTTTACCGGCGATGACAAAAAACAGGCCGCGAAGGCGAAGTCCCTGTTTGCAACGGAGTCTATTTATATCACTAAAACGGTCATGCTCGAAACCGAATGGGTGTTACGTTATGCCTATGCGTTTAAAGTAGGCGATATTGCGGATGCTTTTACAAAATTGTTGGGCCAACAGAATGTAACA